>NZ_JBMFLX010000148.1:0-2922 GCF_049970975.1 Infirmifilum sp.
CTTGCTCTACCCTCTCCGGCAGCTCGCTTCCCAATCGTTCAGGTATTTAACAACCTCTACTTCGGGGGAGGATCTAGGACCATGTATCCACCGGGAATATCTAAAAGAATTCAAAAAGGAGGGTGGAATGCTGGAGAAAATTCCTGAGAACATCCCTGAATTGTCAGACTGCTGAACCTCAGATTTTTGGTCAAGCTGGATGAGGTTTCAGGCCAAATAACCAGCAAAGTTTCTAAGATGGAAAGTCTCAAGAATGCCCAATGACATCACCCTAATTAGTAAGGCAGATCTCTAAAATTATAAATCATCTATCTAACTCGTAGTGAAGGTTACGGCAGCTCACAACCCAAATTTCGGCAGCAAGGACGAGCTCTTCGATGTCCTTTTTGCCTAGTATACTCCCTCTTCTGGACTCCAACACACCGGCCCAAGCATGCACCTCCTTCATCAGCTCTTTAAATTGATAAGTATCACCGAAGTAGTCCTCGAGACTTTTCAGCGGACCCTCAACATGTTTTTTAAGCATTGTCAGAACCTTGTCTGCATGCACTTGTTCACGGTTACCTAGCCATCTACGGAAAGACTCAATATTCCTCACAACATTCTCAACAGTCATAGTTGCAGTCCTCCTTCTTTTAATCCTAATAGAGAGTCCACTTACATAATTCTTCACCTTTTCAGGTCCCCGGAAAATAACAATTGCTGTGAGCATGAGGAAAGCTAAAGCTAAAATAGCAGGTAAAAGAATCCTTTGAACTTTATACACTGCTACTAGAACTTTCGGCGAGTCAACCTTAAGTTGAACCACTTCCTGCTTGAAGGATATGCTGTCCCTCCACTCTTCGAAAGTCAACGGAAGGATCGATCCGCGATCGATCCACAGCGCTCTCGGAGCTTTCACTAAGGCTGTGGAGCCAGCATCATACCAGCCACCCCCCTCGATCAACTGAGGATCAAGCCCGAAGGAGAGACCGGACACTTCAGCAATAGCTCGGGTCTCTACAAGGTACTGTCTCTTATAAACAGCAGATATATTCACTGGCGCGTAAGCGATAATACTGTTAATTGATTTATTATCAGCGAATAAGCCAACGAAGATATCTCTGGTTCTATTTTTGTAGTCGAGAATTTTATAAATGCTACAATTAACAGCCGCACCCGCTTTGTACCAACCTGAACAGTGAGAGTACGGTGGGTTGAAACTCACGTAGTACTCTTTAAGCCAAACTACTGAAAGCTCCTTGGGAGAATCCACTGTTAAATCTACAATGGATGCATTAGAGGTTATAGATCCAACCCACCCTTGAAACACGTACCTAGTTCTATTTTGTAAAGTTACCATATTAGATGTAACTCTAACGCTTATTTTTGAACCTGATTTATACGTACCACTTCCCAAGGCTACACCTAGTGGATCATGTATTCTAACCGGGTAATAAATTGGCTTTTTTACTCTAATTGACACTCTTGTGAGATAAAATTTAAAGTCATAATACTCAGGTTCGACAAGGAATTGAATGACAAGCCTTCCTTTAGCGCCTGAAAACGGAGTCATATCATATTTGAGGTAGAAAAGCGAATATTCATTACATAGCTTTGTTTCAGGAAGTCCATCCAATGAGACCCAACCAGAAAGATCTGTAGTTTTATTACTCCCACTAATAAAGAGTACATTTATTTTCAATTTTTTCTTATTCCAATGATTCATTATTATTATGAATGACAGCTCTCCCATATCCGCCTCTGGGATCATAACTTCTTGGCTAACCATCGCTAGAGTCTTCACAGGCTCATGTATAAAAAACCTCAAAGCAGAGATCTCGATTTTTTCCAGGCATAGAAACCCGCCGGTAAAACTAAATACCCCGGCTGAGAAATGCGCCTTAGGATATATATCCCAGTAGAGGAAGCCTTGAGCAAAATCCCCGTTTTTAATGACTTCAACTTCTTCAACTTCTTGCGCATACAATACAGCTACTAGATTAATAGATAAAAGAGTCAAGAGAAGAAGCATAAGATGCAACTTGGTATTCACGTTTGCACCCCCTTCAGGAGTTCTCGGGCTCTTGCCGCATTACCAGATCTAGTAGGTTTAAAAAGATCCTCCCTTATAACCTTTACTTTAGCTCTAATTTCAGAAGAATTAAGCAATGAAAACGTTATCCTGCTCAACGCTCAAGCTCTGGTTGAGCAACACAAATCTAGCTTGTGCTTAATGTCAAGTATTGCCCTTAAAGAGAGCCATCTTATCACAACAAGCATAAAGGCTAAAAAATGAGCTTAGATGATTCCTCAATGTCTTGAGGAGATCAGACCAGCCTATGCCTGACTTGACATTGGTTGCGTCATTTCCACCTGTATTCTTAACTGTGACAGTAATAGTCCTAATATCATCAACGCTCCACTCGGTCGGGAGGTTGTGGAATATCAGCAAGCCTTATTTTATGTTACCTCATCCAGATCCTCTTTATCCCCTTTACCCTGTCGAAATCAGAATCCTCGGTTATTATAAGCTCAACTCCGTTGCTCCTCATCGCCCCTATGTGGATTACCTTTGATGGCCTTAGACCTTCTTTCATGGCCTCAACAGCATGGTTGTACTCCTCCTCTCCCACATCGATCAGGGTAACGTAGGGGAGAACTATCGACTCAACTAACTCGATTGAGAGCTCGTAGGGGATTCCGTATTTCTTCCTGCTCACGTAGATGAGCTCATCGAGCACAAGCACGTCGGTGTAAACCCTATATTTCTCCAGGAGCCTAAGGTAGAAGTCCTCGTAAGGCGTCCTTGCTTCCCTGCCTCCCACGGTGTTTAAGTAGATCGGGAGGGGCGCGTTAGGAAAGGTCTTCATCGAACTCCTCCTCGAGGGAGGGGGAGCTTACGGGTAACGTGTGTATCCTGGGATATTTTTAAATATTTTT
>NZ_JBMFLX010000149.1:0-2907 GCF_049970975.1 Infirmifilum sp.
CTCGACATATACTCGCCTCCCCTCAGTCTTCAAGACATGAAGCTATTATCGCCTGCAGAGATCGAAAGCCTAAACTTAATAGATGTATATCGTAGCGAAGCTGTTTTAAAGCCGAAGGATAGGCTAAACATGTTGCTTAACATAGTTAATATCCTATGTGATGACACTAGAAAAATAACGCTGAAATTCCCCGATGGAGACATCGTGAAGTTCTCCGCAGAACCGATACAGCTCGAAGCTATAGAAAGGTGGTGATGGCCATGACTTCAGATGCTTTAAGGTTCTTTAAGTATGAACGTCTCCAGGAGCCATACCTCCTATTCTATATGAGAAGAAGATATGTGAGCCCACGTACAGGGCTTGTGAGAGCAGGGCCCTATGATGCTGAGAATCATAGAAGTGACGATATCTATGTAGGATTAATAGTTGTGCCGGCCATCGCAGATGCTGCTAAGAAGTTTGTGCAACATCTCGGAAAGGGGCATGGATTTTATAAAGGATTTAAATCGGTCTTCAAAGCTAATAGCCTCATATTTAGCGATGAATATGTGAAAACTGTAAAAGGCAGTTCCGACAATATTCTGCAGTATATAGAGGACGCCTATTTCGAACTTGCTGAGAAGCTTCCAGACAAGAGCACAATCATCATCATAGCGGACGACGAGGTTATAGAGAGGAATTATAGTAGGGTAAAAAACCTCAGGTTTAGATATACAAAGAAAAAAATACGTTTACAGCTAGTTAAAAGGAGCACCCTGGAGAGGGTGTTAAGCGACGCGACGGCGCTTGATTTTACTCTGCTCAACGTGGCAACTGCTATATACGCTAAGGCTGAGGGTACCCCATGGATTCTTGAGCGCCAGCTAATACCAGCAGGGATATTTATCGGAATAGCTTTTACAAGGCCTAGGGTCGTAAGCTCTAGTAGCCGAGCAAAAGAGATCTTTTACTATGGCATCATGACCGTGTATAACAAATCGGGCGAATACATTAGCTGGAGCGCGAGCAGTATACGGATTGAGATAAGTGCGGGTAATGGGCTGCGAGGAACTAAAGGCCTCTATATACCTAAGGGCGATATGATCAAAATGCTAAATCAGATTATTGACGACCGTAAATTTCCCATAGTCATTATACATAAATCATCAAGGTTCCACATTGACGAAATTGAAGCTGCTAGGCACGTTCTTGGAGGCAAAAATATCGGGTATGCACTTATCCACATAGAATCGTCTAACCCTTATAGAGGATATGGTGAAGAACAGCATGATGCAACAGTCTTACGTGGAGATCTGGTCCTAGATGGGGAGCTAAGCAATAGAGCTATCCTGTTCACAACTGGATATACACAGAGCGATGATCGAGGTATCCGAAGGAGAGGTAAACCTGGGACACCCAAACCGCTAGAACTGGAGGTGGGGGAGAATACAACGCCTTATAGCGTTAGAGATTTTGCTGGGCAGATACTCGGGCTGACTAAGCTAGACTGGAACACGACTGATATTGAGGTTAAGATGCCAATAACTATAGAGTATGCGAGAAGAGTTGCAGCGTTAGTACAGCATAGTCAACATAACCCCCCAACAATCATGGATGTTAGAGACCTAATGTGAGTCAAAGGTGCAAAAAACACCTCATTTAGGCAGTCCCCTAGCACCTTCAAGAGTGTTCATAATCATCTCCCCTAGCTTCGCCGGCGGCTTGCCAACTTTATCACAAGCAACATACCTATGAAGATGCCGTTAAAATTACAACTAAAAAGCCCCTACCCTTCAGGGCCCGCCTTTTTAAACGCGCAATTCTTATGGAGATCCTTAATGTTAATGTATAGGATGCGTGAAGCTGTTGAGTTTTTGATCGATGTTCTGGGTAGGTGCAGAGTTCCGCCTTTGGTGGTGGGGTTCTCTGGAGGAAAGGACTCAACCGCGGCTGTCCACTTGGTTGTGGAGGCACTGGGGTCTCTGGAACCTGGTAGGAGACCCAGGGATATTTATGTTGTCTATACTGACACCCTCCTCGAGCACCCCTCACGGGCGCGGTATCACCTGCTCAGCCCCCGTCGCCAGCCCTAGCTGGCATCGTTATACTCCTACACTTAAGGTAGAATCTAATGCCGCGAGTATACATATGGATCATGCGTAACTCTTTTAGGTCACGGAGGCAAGAAGTTGTTGATGTCATCTACGCGCGAGGTTGCTGTTCAGGATAGGCTCTACAATCTGATCTATGACTCTATCCGAAACGCCAGGTTTGAGGGAGTTGAGCTGGCTATTGAGAGGGAGTACCCGGTTGACAGTAACAAGAGGGCTGACCTGGCGGTCATCGACGCGAGAACCGGCACGCCGATACTGGTTATTGAGACAAAGAGGAAGTACGTGGGGGCCGGCGCGTTTAGGACGGATCCGAGGATATACCCGCTGAGCAGCTCCGTGCTCGGCCAGAGCCTCTGCTACGCCTACTTAATAAAGAGGGCCAAGGGCTTGCCGATAACACCGTTGTTCGCGACGGCGAACCCGGACGGCTTGTTCTTGTTCCAGCCGGTCGAGAAGCCGGAGGAATTCATCAACATAGAAGCTTGCATGGAGTCCCGCTACGAGGATGTCCTCAAGCCAGGCGCGCTTAGTGATTTAGTGGAGAAGTACAGGCTTGACGTGTTCAAGGTTAGGGAGGACGACGTGCAGAAGATGCTGGAGTTAAGCGTCAAGATTTGGAGAGATAGGGGGCTGGCGCAGGAGGTTCAGATAGATCTGGGCAACTGGTTCATCGAGCACCTCAGGATAAACTTCATAGATGCGTTGATGAATTACGGCGCCGCCGATTACCTGAGGAGCGAGCTGGCTCGGGATAATAATTACTACGGCGTATTGGATAGATTGGCTAGGGAGAACGGATACAGAAATGGGCTTG
>NZ_JBMFLX010000150.1:0-2883 GCF_049970975.1 Infirmifilum sp.
CTGTCGGTGGTAAGTATAGAGTTCCCAAGAGCGAGGTTAGGAGGATACTTGAGGGTAGAGCAAAAGAGGTTAGAGCTGTCATCTACGCTCGTGTGAGTTCTTCAGACCAGAGGGAGGATTTAGAGAGGCAGGTTAAGTACCTCATGGATTACTGTCCTTCCAAGGGATACAGGGTTGTAGAGGTTTTAACAGATATCGCGAGTGGATTGAATACTGATAGAAAAGGGTTGAAGAAACTATTTGACCTCATTGGGTCAAAGCAAGTAGAAGTAGTAGTTGTGACCTACCGAGATAGATTGACTAGGTTTGGCTTCAAGTACCTAGAGCACTTCTTCAATTTGCTTGGAACAAGAATAGAGGTTGTCTTCGGCGAAGAACCTAGAGACGCTTATCAAGAGCTAGTCGAGGATTTAATAGAGATAGTCACTTCTTTCGCAGGCAAATTATATGGTATGAGGAGCCACAAGAAGAGGAGGCTTGTCGAGGGCTTCAAAAAGCTGGTAGAAGAGGTTGAGAAGAGTGGTGGCGAGAATAACTAGGACAGTCGTTGTCGAGACTCCTCTGTTGCCGCGCAAGCTCTTCAGGGTCTTCGCGGAGCTTGAGGGCATGTACCGCAACATAGTCGAGCAACTCACACTATACGCTGTGAGAGAGAACGTGGCATCTTTCACAAGGCTAAAAACTCTGAAGTACCGTGAGTTAAGGAATCTATACCCTCACCTCCCCCCACACTACGCTTACACAGCGTGCCAGGACGCGTCCACTAGGGCTAAGAGCTTCCTCAAGCTCAGGAAGAAGGGATTGGCTGAAAAAGAATACCCTGAGGTCAGGAGCATATCTATCTGGCTGGACGACCACTTGTGGAAGTCTAATGGCTTAACCTCAATTAGGGTAGTTACTCATAAGGGGTGGATTCCCCTCGAATTCAACCGGCACAAGCAGTACTGGAGGTATGTTAACAGGGGTTGGAGACTCGCTTCTGAGGCAAGGGTTAAGCTGGATAAGAGGGGCAGAAGACTAGTAATCTACCTAACCTTCGTGAAGGATGTTGAGGAGTATAAGCCACGTAGCTTCATATCTGTTGACGTGAACGAGAACAATGCCACGGCGCTAATTGATGGTATTGCTTACCTATTTGAGACAAACACTGGGAAAATCGTCTTGGGCTACTACTACAGGAGGAAGAGGATTCAGGAAAAGTATGATAAATTCTATGGCACAAAATCCAGAATCAAGAGGGGGATTATGAGGAAACTTAAGGAGGGGAAGAAGAAGCAAGATTCCAAGTGGAAGATTGCGAATATTGTTGTGAGAGAGGCTTCTAGGCGAGGTTATGCCATAGTCATGGAGAAGCTCGGGAAGAAGCCAGCTGAACAAATGGTTACTAGAATCAATGATGACCAATTGAGACACAGGATATTCCAAGCATCGTTCAAAGGAGTGCAGAAAGCAATAGAGGAGAAAGCTAGAGAATATGGGGTGCCGGTGATCTACGTCAACCCGAAGAATACTTCCAAGCTCTGCCCAATACATGGCTCAGAGATCGCCTACGAAAACACGTCTAGAGTAGGCAAGTGCAGAAGAGGTGAAATGTGGCACAGAGACGTGGTAGCCGCGTGGAACCTCTTCCTAAGAGCTCTGCGGGGTGATGGGAGCAGTGCTCCAAGCCCCGCGGAGCTTCCCGTAGATGGGAGCCCCGTGCCGTTGGGCTCGACCGCCACCCATGAACCCACAGTGATAGCACGTGATCTGTGGGCGAGGTGGAAGTCCCTAGATGAGACTATGAATTTATATAAAATGATTAGAATGAACATCTAGGACAAACGGGGTAAGGGAGAGGCTCGTGTTCGTATCATCAAAGTAGCCCAAGTAGCTAAAATAACCAAGCCAACGTACACGGATAACAGTAGTAACAACTAAACTTATAACTTATTAAGGGAAAGGAAAATGTGTGTTCGGATAGGATAAGTTAGAGGTGGTGTTTATGGAGGAATTATTGAAGCGTATTGTTGTAGATCCAAAGGTTATGGGGGGTAAGCCTGTTATACGTGGAACAAGAATAACTGTTGACCTAATATTAGAGCTCCTTGCTTCTGGCATGACTTCAGAGGAGATTGCTAAGGACTATAAGATAAGTATTGAGGATGTGCGGGCAGCACTACTGTACGCTGCTAAGATCTTAGGGCGTGAGGAGATAATGGTTGTCTAGGCGAGGTCCTAAGCTACTTCTCGACGAGAATATCGGTTTAAGAGTTTATGAAGAGCTTAAGAGAAGAGGATTTGAGGTACAAACAGTTATCGAGGAGTTACGTGGAGCTCCTGATGAGGAGATTCTCAGAATGGCCTTGAGCCGTGACAAGATAGTGGTAACCATGGATAAGGATTTCGGCTACTTAGCACAGGCATACAATCCTCCAGGAATATTACTCCTAAGATTAAGAGTTCCTACAATACCACATAGATTAAAGGCGGTCCTATGCGCCCTACAGCTAGGTGAAAGACTCTACGGCTATATAACTGTGGTAACTGAAACTCGTATTAAGAGAAGACCTATTAAATAAAATGTATGTACTTTTAAATATTCAAACATAGCATTATTTTCTTGCATATTCATTCCATGAGTACTGAGATCAACGTAGTAAGGCTCGGAGAAAGAGTGTTGCAGTAGAATCTCTTCAATACATAATGCATTATCACGGCTCCTAAAGTATTGCAAATCTATTTGAATATTATGCAACAAAACGATACGGGTTCCGGCCTCCGGAGCCGGAGAACCCCGGGCTCAAATCCCGGCAGGCCTGCAACGTACGTAATAGGCTACCATCATAAATACTTACGAGTTTTGTGGATTTGAATGTTGCTATAACCATAATGGAGTTATTG
>NZ_JBMFLX010000151.1:0-2872 GCF_049970975.1 Infirmifilum sp.
GAGAGGTAGATCCAAAGAACTGGCTGGTTCCTCATGTAGAAGTCGTATACCCACGAGTGGAGTGTTTTAGTGGCGTTTAAGTAGAGCCTTCCCGCGGTTGTCTCCACAGAGTAAGATGTGGGAATGTAGCTGGTGATGTCCCTTAGCGTGACTCTAAGCAGAGATAGGAGGGTCGCTAGTAGTAGAGTAGAAGTTATGTGCACTCCTGCTACAGGGAGCGCCAGGGCAAGCGTTTTCGCTACAAAGTCCTCTCTACTCGCAAACACAGCTCTCGTAGCAGTAAGCAACGACAGCACAATGACAGCCACGGACACTACCAAGAGCATGAGCGACAGCGTTTCAACGCTCTCAAGCGGTCTTAAAATGGCCTCCGACCCTCCAACATCCAGCTGGCTTTTCAAGAGCGATACGTAGCCCGAAGAAACAAAGCCATTATATGCGACTATAGGTCCGCTGAGTAATGCTAGGGTAAGGCACAAGCCATTTATACCGGCTAGAAGAGCCCCGGCTACGAGTAGCATTCTCAATCTTTTTGTAGTCTTTAAAACCTCTGCTTCACAAGTCAACTCTAACACCTCTTACCCGAAGACTTCCCAGGAACTCGTAGTAGATCCTCACTTCGTAAGACCCCTTTTCGCCGACTAATTCGCGCAGGTCCACCGAGTAGCTTGACAAATAGTTGATCGACACATTAAATTGACTAACTATTCTAGTTCTTGAGACGTCGTAGATTACAATGGTAGCATTTAGGTTGACCGGGTTAGGGTTGGCGATTACGAGGGTGCTCCATTCCTTAACGTATACTTCTGGCTCCTTCCACGTAAATGACTCAATGAACGCGCTTTCTAAATATCCCTTGTCAAAGTGGACAGTGCAGTTGTAGCCGAAACTCTGGTAGACCGAGGCCGGTGGAGCTGCGAGGGGTGGTTTCCTCTCCGACGCGTTGGCCCACAGCTTACTGAAGTAATCCCTGGGTATGTGAATGGTGATGTTGGCGAGTTCGCCTACCTGCACGTATTCAACTTCTAGAGGGGTGTTGTCGTCTAGCGAGCAACTAGCGTTCCTAACTAGGTACACACTCGTATTTAGTGTTACGTAAGCCCTTCCTTCACTCAGGTCTAGAGACCTGCTAACTAGAGAAACCACGGGTATGCTGTACTGTGGAGGGCTTTGGTCGATATATGCTGACCCGATAAACATCGAGTTGACTAGGGCAACTAACACACTTACGTAGACCATGTCCTTGATCACGCCTGTTAAGATGCGGTCTCTGGGGTGTCTCAGACTAAATACTCGAAAAACGTAACTTCTATAAAAGTAGTGTCTCAGACTAAATACTCGAAAAACGTAGCTCCTATAAAAGTAGTGTAAGTTGTAAGCATATAGAAGGACGACGAGGGGAAGCCACAGCAATAGAGGTGCTGAAAAAACGGCTTTGTAGTAAACCAGCTGCTTGGGGACTGGAGTATCAGGTACGCTATTGGACAAGCCGGCGGTTACTACATGTTCACTAGATGAGTTGACGAGTAAATGTAGGCAACAAGCACTTCTCAAATCGTCAATACACCAGAGGACTACATCGCCTGGAGCGTAGTTCACCAGGTAGGTAGCTAGTAGGAGAACTAGGTCACCGCGGTGAAGCTTGGGTTGCATGGAGTCGTCGGCGACGACTACAAGAGCTACGGGGAAGAAAATGAGCTTTCCGAGAAACAGGAGAAGGAGGATGAGGTTCACTAGGGTAAAAAGAAAAAAACTTTGTTTCCTAGTGGTCGACACAACCCTGCCCCTCAGCGCTACCTAGACGGTCCTAGGCGGCTCACTCGATTGCTGCGACACGTAGAAAGCAACTCTGAACGTGTAGCTAGCATTCGTTGGCGGAGCGATCTTGAAGTATAGATCTAGCTGCAGTGCTTCCCCGGGCTTCAGCTGTATTGGTGCAGTGCCATATTTATACCCGCCTGAAATCAGGTCTATTATGGCTATAAGTGCTCCACTGGTGGCATTGATGACCCTTAGATCAACCCACGATACACCTGTAATTGGTGTAATTGGTGTAGGAACCCTCAGCCACACATATACTGGGGGGTCAGTTGATGCATTCCCGTGGTATCCAAACCCATAGAAGTCTTTTATGTACCACGTGCCGTTTGTGACGGGTATACTTACAGTTATAGACTCGTAGAGATTGTAAGTAGTATTAGTAGTAGTATTAGTCCACTGGCACACAGGGCCTGCAGGCGTTACGGTTATCGTATTGTTTCCATAGGTAACCGCATTGTAGTTTGTACCTGCTGCTGGCATGTCTATCCCTGGTTGAGTAATAGAACTGTAGAACCCTGCACACGCCGCAACGACGGCCTGAGTCGCCGGCTGGACTGTTATTCTACCCTCAATCCACCTATAGGCGTATGCTGCCGCGTTCACAACTACCAAGCTGGCTAGTGCGATGGCTATTATTACTGTTAGCGCTCTCCTTGCCCGCACCGCAACTCACCTCGCTTAATATCGTAAGCTAAAAAAGGGTTTTTAAACTTTTAACAAAGCCATAGTCTGCTTTAGCCGAAGCCGCGTCTAACCAAGAGCAATGAGGCGGCTAGGAGTCAGTGCTAGCCCCATTAACCCGGCGTCTTCTCGGGTGCCAACAGGATAGGGGTGCCCGTAGGTCGAGTCCCTGTACTCGTCGCCGGTCAGGATCGGAATGTAGATTACCATCTCCTCGTGGAACACTACTGGCTTACCGCTTGACCAAGGTATCGAAGTCTTTTTGGGTCACGGCTTTAACGCGTCTTGAAGACCTTCATAGTTGAGCGGTACGACAATTCCATCTCCACTTAGCCAACGCGTTCTAGTCGGAGCTTTTCACCTCGTTTCC
>NZ_JBMFLX010000152.1:0-2846 GCF_049970975.1 Infirmifilum sp.
CCCGTCTATAGAGGCGGCTCTTTTACCCGCCTCGCTGACGAGTTTCCTCAAGACTTCTCCGCGCTTCCTCGGCTCGACGGCTTCGAACACCTCTTCCCTACAGTACGCGCCTCTAAACAGGTAGTCAAAGCCCTCCTGTACCCCTTTTGCGCAGATAAAGACGGTCTTAAACGTCTCGAAGTCTATCACCGCGTCGAGCCTCTTGGCAAATTCGTAGGCGAACTCGGACGGCGTCTTTACGTCCTTTTCCCTGAAGTTGTCCGTATAGTACATCTCTTGGAGCACGTCCAGGTATAGCAACCTGTAGCGCTTTATCTCGCCCGCGAAGACCTTAGAGTGGGGCGTGCTGTACAAGTCGTCTGGCTTGTCACTGCCAGCACCCTTCATGGCAAAGTAAAACAGCTGCACGCGGGTCGGCACTATTGAGTCTAGCGGCAATTATGTTTCGCCTAAATATAGTTGGACACTTCGGCTTGAATGAAGATAGGAAGGGGTTTAAGAAGATACTGAAGCTGACTACAGAGAGGAAAATATCCAAGATCGTCGTAGCCTAGGACGAGGAAGAAGCTCGTAGATGAAATATATGGGTTTGTTAGCTAAACAGCTAGCTTACTAACCAGCTGACCATGGCTCCAGGGTTATAGAGTTATTCGAGAGCATCCCTAAGAGAATGAAGCCGTGGAAACTATTCTCCTAGCGTAACCCTCGACGTCGTACATTGGATCTCAACATCTTTACGACGCCCAGGGTTTAAGACGTATTTTAGTCGTTGACCACTTGGATCACTAATAACTGATTCTAAATCCCTGCTGTGAAAAATGAGTTATTGAATATTGAAACACTAATGAAATATGCCGGGTACTGGGAAACGGATGAGAATATAAATCATACGTGACAAATATTGCATTATTTGGTGTAGCAGTTAATAGGGAGATGAGCAGCAGTGGTCAAGCACATTCTCGTTGTTACTACTAGGGATTGGGTTGAATGTGTTAAGAGAAATTTGGATAGGGTCGATATCTTCCAATTTCCTAAACCTAGGAAGAGAAACCCCTTAGCAGAGCCCGGCTCCATAGCCATAATAATCGCTCACAATCCTGGCGAGTCTAGAGGTAACTGGTCTATCATAGGCGAGTTTAAGGTAACTAACGTTAGGTACGTGAGTAGAGAGGAGTATGAGGAGCTTAAGAGGTCTGGTAGAGTATGTGAACCGCCGCTGCCCAAATACGGTAATGGTGGAGAAGTAGCGGTTATAGAGTTTGAAGATCTCAGGATCTACCCCATGGAGGTTAAGCTATCCGAGTTATGCGATGTTAAGACAGCTAGAGCCAGCAAGCCTCTTTGTGAATGGAAAATAACGGGGGAGACGCGTGTTGATGAACAGCTAGTTGAAGGCATTAGGAGGAAGGTCTATGCCGGTACTGGAGAACATAGGGTAGGAGGTGACTTAGCGGAGAAGATCGCCGAGCTGGAGAAGAGGCTGTCTTTTATTGAAAGCCTACTAGGCTTAAGCGGTTCCACAGAGATGTTTCAAACCCATGAGTGTATTGAGCGTATGCTACTAGAGCTAGGAAAGGCGTTGGGGTTCAGAACCTATACTGCGGATCGATCGAAGAAGTGTGGGGACGTGAAGCTCGAGAAATTCGCTGATCTAGCTCAAAGCGATCTACCGCTTCCTGAAAAATTAAGGCACATTGATGTAATATGGCATGGCCAAAATGTCTACTACTTGTTTGAAGTAGTGTTAGAATCCGATATGGAGAAAGCGCTACTTAGATTCGTTAAAGCATCAGAACTTAACGCTAGATACTACATAGTCTCAGATGACAAAGAGTCATTTGACAAAGCAATAAACAATAAAGCATTTGAGGGGATAAGGGATAGAACGTCCTTCATAAGCATAAATGAGTTGAAAAGAGATTACTACATAACCAAGCTATGGAGAATCAATATAGACAAACTCAAGCTACCCTACCTAAGCTGATATAAACAATTACTACGAGAAAAACTATGTATGAGAGTCATGTATAAGGAGAAGAAAGAAGAGAGAAAGATGGAGGTTAAAAGCTTCCGAAGTGTAGATAGGGTCTTGGACATGAGTGCGATGCAATATTCATCAATAAGAAACACCTACATGAATCCATGGCTATAGCTGCTTAACTAGCTTTTCTATTTCATTGGTATGCTCTTGTGATACAGGGCCCTTGTTGTGAATGCTTTTCCTATCTCTGCTAATCTTCTGTGAACTGTGTTGCCACCATCGTACTTTGGCATCTTAATGCCTGCGGCGACAACAGGGTTGCCACTATGTAGACGCTTCTTCCAAGGTTTCTGTGGCAATGTAGTCTACTGTATGATCTGGTATTAACCCTTTTTCATCGACAGCGGGTATAAACTCTTACGCAACGTCTCTCCACATAACCTTGTAATTGGAGAATGCTTCTTTGTGTATTCTTTCAATGTGTCACCACTTCTTGCTCAAATGCCTGCCCGGTTTCTCTAGCGTGCTTCTAACTACATCTAGCGATAAATAGTTCTTGTATAGAAATGTATTGGATAGCTCGTCAAGGGATAGAAAATCCCTTTTGTCTATGTCGTAAGCTATGAGTACATATAAACCCGCTTATTCTGTCCCTCTCTATCCGTTCTTCCTTCATAGCCTTGAACAAGAACTTGCTCTCGACAACAATGAGGGGCTTAGCCTAAGTGATTTACTAAGCCTTGTTTCAACAATGAAGCACTTATCTCCGTAGCCAGGAGGGCACTTAAGGGACTCGAGGCTCTCACGATTAGAGTAGTGGGATGGTAGGAACACAGCATGTGGTGCTTGACTAATGGTCGCATCA
>NZ_JBMFLX010000153.1:0-2827 GCF_049970975.1 Infirmifilum sp.
CGACTATGCAACATCTTTCCCGACCTCTGTGAAGACTCTTCTAGAGGTGCTTGGAGCTCCTGTAAAGCCGTATGCTCGGAGCCCCCTGACACCTGAGAGCAACGATGTTAAACAGAAGATTGCCCAGGTAGCAAAAGAGTTAGGACTTAAAATTTAGTTTTTCTCTTTTTCCATCCCCTATATCTTCCAAGGAGGATGTCTAGTAGGAAATACTAACCTTAATTAAGGTAAAGCCACTACCCCTATGTGGATGGCTCTAAAAGGAATCAAGACTGAGAGAGACTATACGGCCACGAGTAATATCGAAGAATTTTCCATGAAAGCAAATACTACTTTTTCCTTTCTACGCCCCACTTTAACCCTTATACTCGTCGCCGCTATAACAGCCTCCTTGTTTCAAGTATACGGTCAGCCCGCGGTAGAATATCATAGCATTAAGGCTCCTAAAAAGCTCCTCATATACTACGGTTATCCGAGTCTATTCAACGGCAGCGAGAACATAGATGAGGCTGTAAGCCTCTTCAACAAGTATGACATAGTTGTCCTGGGAGACGGCCTCGAGTGGGAGAACCACACGGAGCACGAGAACACGATAAAGCTTGTGAAGAAGTCGAAAGCTGTGTTCTATGGCTACTTAGTCGCGGCACAACCAATAGAAGCCGCTAGGCATGCAATAGACGCCTGGGCTGCAACGGGGGTTCAAGGCGTATTTCTAGACGAGTTTGGCTTCGACTATATTATCCCGAAGATTGCTCATAGCGCAGAGGAGGCGAGGAGACATCAAAAAGAGCTGTTAGATTATGCTCGATCCAAGGGTCTTATGATAGCTGTTAACTTTTGGTTCCCCGAGGATGCATTCCGGGAGGTCGGAGGGATAAAGCTTAACCTTACAAACGTGGCCGTAACAGTGGAGCACGCGATCTACGGCTTTGGGGAAAAGAAGGAGGAATACATAAGGCACTACTACGCCATGGTTGCTGGTGCACGAGCCGCGGGTTCACAGGTATGGTGTATCGTGTCGACAAGCGCGAAAACCTCGTATGAAAACAAGCTCATCGGTTATGATGCACTCACATACATATTCAGGGACTGCGACGCCGTAGCTATTCAAGAGGACTACGCCGAGGACAGTAATGTCTTCTACTCCTTCGCCGAAGCCCCCCGATGCAGCCCTATCTTCAAAGGGGTAAACGTGCCCTTGTGGCCTGGTCTCTCACTTTCTCTGCTGTCGAGTCTCCTTGAAAGACTCCACGAGATAGGCTTCAACGCTGTCCAGTTCACAGTTTATTACGAAATGCCTTCACCTAAATACAGCATAGTAATACCCTCAACCGCTACAGTCACGGACGATTTCCTACGCGAATCTATCAGGACTGCCAGGAAAATAGGCTTAAAGGTCTTCCTAAGGATAGGTCTAATAGTGCAGGGAAGCTGGCCAGGAGAGGTTCAGCCCTCTGACCCCGAGACATGGTTTAAAAGTTATAGAGAATTCGCTCTGAAATATGCAGGGCTAGCCGAGGAGGAAAAGGTTGACGCATTTGTCATAGGCACGGAGCTTACGCTCGTCCAGAACAATCCCCGATGGAGGAGCATAGTAAAGGAGGTAAGAGAAATATTCTACGGCCCAATATCATATTCAGCAAACTGGGGCTCAGAGGCCACCATCTTCACAGATATGTTAGACTTCATAGGTGTTGATGCGTATTACCCGATACTTAACTCCTCCTCGTGGGACTACATACACTCCACACGTATAGCCCCGTTGATGTACGTTTACGGTAAACCAGTAGTATTCCTGGAGATAGGCTATAGAAGCGTGTCTAACGCCGGTCTAAGACCTTGGGACTGGGAAATGAAAGGATACCTCGACGAAGAGCTGCAAGCAAAGCTATGGGAGATATTCTTTACGAGTGAGTATAAGCGGCTATGCGGCTTCTTCCACTGGGGTGAAGCCGTCTGGCTTGAGGGACCTACAGGCTATTCAATTCTGGGAAAGAAGGCTCAAGGTGTTTTTGAGAATTACCTATCACTTGGAGAAAAAACTCAGAATTCCTCTCCCAGGCAGGTCACGCAATGTAATTGTGCACAGCTGACAGAGGAGTTACAAAACTGTTGCTCTCAGTACAACATATGCACCCAGAACCTTTCACAGGCTATGGACATACTTAACCAAACCAGAATGAACTGTTCAGCCATCATAACGGAGCTGCATAAAGAAAACCGTGATCTAAAGAACCAAGTAGAAGAGCTCAAGGAGAAAATCGTCGATTTAGAAAAACAATTTAACTTCGCAATCCTGGTCTCTATCGCGTCTATATCCCTTCTAACAATTGTTGTACTACGCCTTTTTCAGAAAACAAAAGGCCTGGTGAGACCTAGCTAAGGACCTTAAAGTACAGCCTTCAAGATAAAGCTCCGGGGATAAACTGTATATTTTTAATATCATGCTGAGATGATGCTGAACAAAATTCGTCATACACGTAGTAGGAAATTAATACCCCTAATTTCGACATAAAAACGGGCTGGGGGAGAGGAGGGCAACCTCACCCGGGGTAGTGGGCTAGAGAGCACAACCCTCCCAGCCCCAGCACTACTTCCCCCTCTTTATAATCTTGGAGGAAGATACTGTATGTCCTTTCCGCTTCCCATTCCTCAAGAAAACCTTCAGTCCTAGTTGAGAGTTCTCCAAGCTCGCTAAGCGTTGCTTCGATGCCGCAGAGTGCTTTCCCTTGGTCTGGCAGGGTTTCCACGTATACCCTGAAAGCGGCTATGCTTGCGCACGTGTACCTCCTCGATCTCCTCGCTAATCGCCTGGTATGCCCTCCTT
>NZ_JBMFLX010000154.1:0-2767 GCF_049970975.1 Infirmifilum sp.
TATATGCCGTTGGAGATTGGGCTTGCATGGCATCCCTTGCTGAACCTCCCCTACATACCCTCTTCTACTTTAAAGGGCGTCGTTAGAGCATTCATTAGATCCCATGACAGGAAGGAGCTCTGCGGGATCGACACTAAGCAACTTCTCGGGAAACAGGACCACAAGGGCTTGCTTATCTTCTTCGACGCGGTGCCAGTGAAGGTTGATAATACACTGCTGGAGCCAGACGTTATAACCCCCCATTATGTAGAGCTAGAAGGGAGGATTGACGAAACCAGCGTGAAGCCCAGACCCATAGTATACCCCACGGTTGCTAAAGGCGTGACTTTCGCAATGGTCATGGCCATGGATTCCAAACCCAGCAAAAACCCGGAGTGTATACTCACGGACTTACCAAACACGATTAGCATGGCTCTCAGCCAAGGACTGGGAGCGAAGACGAGCCTAGGCTATGGTTACGTAAAGGTCAGCCTGATTGAGAAAAAGGTGACGAAAGCATGAGCATGTCTCCTAGCCAGCTCTTCATTATAAAGCTTAAAGCATTACTCCACGACCCACCGTACAAGTCCCTCTGCATTCGAGAACGCGTCAACCACAAGGAGGAGGCTAGGCTGCTCAGGCAAGCTCTGCTCGCGCAGATTCCGCTAGAGGGGGGCGACCTGGACAGGTTCGAGAATATAGCCAACAACGCCGACGTTATAGCTTCGGGCTTCGATCGTTGGGTACTAGGCCCCTACTACGAGACAGGAGCCATTGCTCTGGACTCAATCGCCAACATTTTTGACACCAGGATCAGCGAAGACATACCTTCAATCCCTCTTCAAGATGCAAAGAAGAAAACCCTAGAGGTAATAGAAGAACTAAAGAAAATCATAAAGCAGACGTTAGACTCCGTAAACCAAGATAAAGACGATATCAGGCTTAGGCTGGCCTATACACTCCTCTACGCCCTCTACGAGCCCTTATACTATCTTAAGGAGCTCCCGCCCACCCTAGCCGATACAAGGGTCCCCACCCACACAATATTCGACCACCTGTACGCTACAGCCTCCATGGTCAACCTCGTAGCCAACCCAACACCAGACAAGCCCATAAGGGGCTTTCTTGTTCTAGTGGACTTCCCCGGAGTCCACTCCTTCATAGACCCAGCGAGGAAGACAGGGGATTACTGGGCTGGTAGCTGGCTCTTGTCAAACGTCATGTGGAGGCTCGCTGAAAAACTCATCAGCGAGTTCGGCCCCGACGTGCTCATAAGTCCCACCCCGAGGATGAATCCATACTTCCTCTTAAAGTACCTGCCGAGAATCTTAAGAGAAAACCTCGGTGAGAAAGCCGATGACGTGATAAAGCAGGTTGAACGGATTACGGGTCAGCTAATCGAGAGGCTTACAGGCGCTAGCCTAGAGTTAGAGGAATGGACTCAACAACCCATCATCCCGGCAACACTCCTCCTGGTTCTTCCCAAGGGCATTCACTGGACAGACACGCCTGAAAGCGTTGCTAGCAGGATCACAGAACTCTTCCAGGAGTCCTGGAAGGAGATAGTAGACGAGATATTAGCTGAGATAACGACGGAGCCTTCGAAACGTGTAGCCCAGGCTGACGCCCAAACCCAAGCAGCTGATACGAGCGTCGAAGGCTGCGCCAAGCTATTACCACTCAGACTTCTAAAGCGTTACTATGACATAATATCACAGCCCCCGACAGGTGTACGCGTTTCCATAGTTGACGTCGAGGAAATACATGGCGAGATAATCGACTGCCTAAAGGGCAGTGCCGAAGCCTGCACCAATCTAGGGCTAAACCCCCAGGCCTCAAAACTCGGCCTGGATGGAGTAGAGGAACTTGCAAGGACTCTTGTATTCCACGCCTCGCTCGAAGCGCTTTCCCGCAGGCCGACCCTCACGTCAACCCCCGTCCCTAGGACTTTCTGGATCCTCGAGGACGCCGCGTTTAAGCCCATCTACTCTCAGAGCTATGAGGACTGGATTCCCTGCACTCAATGTGGCGTTGAACCCGCTGTTCTAAGGCTCAGGAAGAGTTTCAAAGGCTTCGAGTTAACTTTCCACCCCGAAGATCTAAGCCAAATCCTAGAGGATTTCTGCAAGACCCTCAAGGGAGAACCCAATCAATTATTGCAAACACTCGCCGAAAAGCTGTACTATTACTTTAAGCCAGGCGAGGCACTCGGCCCATACTGTATTCTCAAGCGAGCCGTCTACATCGCTAAACGAGAGAAAAGCTTCCAGTCTACCGACGACGTAGCCCTGGAATTCTACGTCTCGAGGCTTAAGAGTCTTGTCGATTTCGACAAGGTAGCCGAGAAACTTGCTGGGCTTCTAAGGATCGAGGCCCCCCTGGAGAACAATTCCTCTGAACTCGCAGTGCTGTTGGCCTTTGGCCCCAACGGCGGAATGCCCCGAAACCTCGACATGGCCCACTCCATCCTTGTGCAAAAGACAAAGCTTCAATTAAGCTTCGAGGAATTCCTCGCCAGGCTCTCAGAGAGCGTCTGGCTCGCCGTCCGGGACCAGCATCAGAACCGGTACGATCACGTTGCGAGAGTTTTCCTCAAGGATTTAGGGCGTTCAAAAGCATACATGTCCTTCCTGTCTAACTTGATGGGGGTCTCCGAGGCGAGAGAAGACGTAGTACGCAAAATACTCGAGGTCAGGACGAGGTACCTCATAATTTACGGGGACGCAGACGGCATAGGCATGCTTCACAGCGGACACCTACCACTAAAACGCACCGAGTACTACACCGG
>NZ_JBMFLX010000155.1:0-2735 GCF_049970975.1 Infirmifilum sp.
AAGCTTACCAATGATCTCAGACGCTATATCAGGTCTTACTCCTTTTAATCTTAAGACAATAAGATTTTCTTTGTCATGAATATTTGATTTAAAGAATCTCTCGTCGATAGGCGGATTTAAAATCATTAATTTGCCTCTAAGGCTTTCTACGACAACATTATGTTTATTATAGTATGTGAAAAGAGTGTAAGTATAAACACTGTTAAATAGGACATGATTTGCTCTCTCTATAAGCTCGAGAGATATACGGTTATAAAAGTTGCCTATCATTTTGAGGTAGTAATAATAAATAGGGTTTATTGGCTTACCCAACGCAGGCCCTATTACGAGGGACGAGTCCCGTGGGTTTTGAGACGCAACCATCCAAAATGGGTAATGCATGTACAGCACGTCACCTGATGCTAACAGCTCATTAAATTTTGTATTCACAACAACACTCCTCTTCTTATCAACTCTTAATTTCTTCAACGCCAAAGTAGCTACCACTCCCTGTAAAAGCGCTTTATTTAATGAGGGTATTCCCTCAACGACCGGAATTTCATGAATAGCCAATTTACTACACTTACTATCATTATTGTGTTCTCTGCACAGTAGTTTTGGAAGAAGACCTTTATTGAAAGTGAGGATATCTACGTATAAAGATTCATTTAGTAGTACTTTAACTATACCTAATGAAACTCTTTCAGCTCCGCCTAAGACCCTATAAGTGGGATGAACCACTATTACTCTACTCGACGTAATTTTCGCACACGCTTCTACTCGTTTTTATAATTATTGTGTTGGAGGAGACGCATGTAAGTTTTACTTTACAGATTTTACACATCAGCTATTACATCATCAATTTGGTTCATAATATTTAAGTAGGATCTCGCCACAGCATACCACGATAAAATGCTTTCTGTCAACACTCTTCTACTCTCTTGAAGAGCCAAAAAAATAGCCTTTGTAAGGTTATGAGAAAAATCGTAATTGATCACATGGACTATGTACTTTTCCAAACCAGCTAGCGAGAGGTATTCAGGGTTTCCACCCACGTTTGTGGCTACCACGGGCGTTCCACATGCCAGTGATTCTGGGATGACTAAGGGGGCTCCTTCCGAGTATGAGGGCACTAATGTTAGGTCTGCAGCGTTGTAAAGTAGAGGTAGTTTATCTTGTTGCACGTAGCCCAGGAAACTCACGTTGTTCTCGAGTCCAAGGTTTTTAACCATTGCCTCAACGTATTCCCTGTAGCTTTTAGAACCCATTCTGCCGGCTACTATGAGAGTTATATCTTCTCCGTAAACCTTCTTCACTATCGCGAGTGCTTTTATAAGCGTGTGGGTACCTTTTATCGGCCCAGGATTCACGTGGAGCAAGACCTTGTCCTTGAGTCTGATCCTGAAAACCTCCTCTACAGAAGTTTTAGCGTAGTCCTTGTTCATAGGCTTAAACAAGTCCTTATCAACACCGTTTAGGATGGAGAAAACTCTGTGGCTCGGCACACCAGCGTCTACAAGTTCCCTCTTCGTATTCCTTGATACAGCTACGAGGTAAAGGTTTTTGTGTCGCCTGGTCATGTGGCTGTAGAGGGCCATGTCAAACTTGAATGTTGTGTAGATAGAGGTCATATACCTAACTCTATCAAACCCAAACATCGGGTGGTAACGCATGTACCTAACCTCGTTTGCGTAAGTGCCATGAATAACAGATATGATAGGAGTTCCTGAAACCCTGCTCAAGGCAATTATGAGAGGGCCATGAGTTATTATCACATCTGGGTTCTCTACCGCAACAACTTCTTCTATTATTTCTTGATTATGAAATCTGAACGTCAATGAGTACAAAGGGTCTTTAATCCTAACATCTTTAAGCTTGTAATACTTGGTAATTTCGAGGTCTTTGGGAGGCTTCTCTGGAGACAACAATATTACTTCATGGCCTAAACTTGTAAAAGCCTTTGTTAAGTTAAGGGATACATTACCCACACCACCGCTAAAGAAAGGAACTATATGTGCTATTCTTAGGCTCTCCATCGTAGCGCCTCCTAGCTAGCTCCAATGATGTCTCGATAGACTCTCAGCATTTTCTCCGCAACGGCCTTCCAGCTATATCTCTTGACTGCTATATCTCTAGCATTTCTACTTAATCTTTCTCTAAGATTATTATCCTCGATGAGAACCCTTAATTTAACAGCAAGATCTTTCCAGTTTCCTTTCTCAAAGAGCAATCCATCGAATTCGTTCTGGATCACATCAACTATGCCTCCAGCTTTAGACCCTATAACGGGTATCCCGCTTGCCATAGCCTCTAGTAAAACTAATGGAAAAGCTTCTGCAAGTGATGGTAGTACGAGGAAGTAAGCGTTTGAGTATAGGACTCTTAATGTCTCCTTGTCTACCGAACCTGTGAATAGCACCTTGTCTCCTAGTTTTCTACGCGAGTATTCAATGAGCGTTTTAGCGTAGTCAGATACCTTGCTTAAGTTGAATCTATCGGTTAGAGGCCCAGCTATGACGAGCCTAATACTCGAACGAAGATTTTCAGAGACTATCGCTTCAAACGCCTTCAATAGTATGTGAACGCCTTTGACTGGAGTAACTCTACCGACAAACAGCACGTATTCTTTTTCTGTTAGATCAAGCTTCTCCAAGACTCCACTTCCTGGTAGACCCGGTTTGAAGAAATCTGTGTCAACACCATTTGGTATCTCGTAAACTTTTGATCTAGGCACCCTAGCCTTCATGACGATCGCA
>NZ_JBMFLX010000156.1:0-2722 GCF_049970975.1 Infirmifilum sp.
GTGGCTAGGACGGCAATCTGGCTTGGCGGGCTTTACAAGAAGAAATAATGCAAAAAACACAAAGAATTTATGTTATCACAAGGGAAGGAAGCTGTGGTCAACGCTACGGGTTCTTCCACCGCTAGAGCTGGAGACCTAGATGCACACCTCATCATATTAAATATGATATCATGAGCAGTTTCAGCATACAGAGTATGATTTATATACCTCCACGTGTATGATTGTGGTGATGGCGGGGAAAAACACGACCCGTGGGGTGTATGCGCCCTGGGAACATCCCTCGGCTAAGCCCGCCCCGGGGGGGACTGCGACTTGGGTTAGGGCCCGCGGGAAAACTCTAAAAGGGTGAGGGGATGGAGACAAGAAGAACGGTAATAGTTGGGCACTTCGATACACATGGTGTGAGCGCGAGCTACCTCGCTGTCAAAGCCTTCAACGCGCAGGAGGTATACGCGAACTACCCCCAGACTAGCCCGGAGCAGGTTGTCGTAACGCTTCAGAACCTCTACTCTGCAAGCAGTGTTCCGCTTCACATTGTACTTGTGGACATCCCAGTGGATCTCAAGAACCCCCAGGCGTTCATCAGGGGGCTTGAGGACTTAGCAACACGGCATAGCGTCACACTTATCGACCACCACGAGAGTAGCGTGCAGTTCCTAAGCCAGTTCCAGCGGGTAAGAGCAATCTTCCTCGGGCCTAGCGCTTACGACCTCAACGCGTGGCTGTTGTCACAAGTACCCAACGCGTCAGACATTGACAGAACCATTGCGATAGTAGGAGCCGTTGGGGATCGTGACCCCGCGGTGGTTCAACGCGGGCTCTTCACACAGGAGCTTCAAGCCCTCGCTGACGGCCTCGACGTGTTAGTCAGGGAAAGGGACGGGGCCTTCAGAACTGTCAGGGCCCTAGTTCATAGTCCAGACAGTGTCTTAGAGGAGGCTAGGCAGAAGGCATCACAGATACCCAGCGCGAGGATAGGAGAGCGTATAGGTTCCGTTGCTATCGCCACAGAGGCTCTGCCTGCACAGTGGGGCCCTAAGGCATTAGAGAAGATGGCCTTCACTACTGGAGCATGGTATGCTACTGGCTGGAGCTACGACCAACGCTCTGGTCAGTGGATAGTACGCGCCATCATTAGGTGGGACGTGCAGGCCAGGATGCCGTCCCTACCGACACCCGGTAGTGTTGCCAGGAACCTCTGGCCCACGCGATCCATCATTGGGCACCCTAGTGCACCTAGCATGGCGGCGACTAGCGAAGACGAAGCACGGGAGATGGCTACCCAGTGGGCCAGGGCGCTCGCCGACGCGGCGACTCGGGGCGTTGCTCCAAATGTGACTACATTTATCGCAGAGACCAAGGTAGGAGAGATGATGGCAGAGATACTAGCGCGACTTGAGCGAGTCCTTGAGTCACAGAACAGAATGTACCAGGAGTATCTAGAGTTGAAGAAGCGACAGGTTGAGTTGCTCGAGCAAACCTCTAGCCAGCGCGTTAGGGCCGATTAGCGTTGCGTGAAACGAATCTTCTTTACCCTTCTCCTTTTTGTTTTTTCCTCTTTCTCCTCTTTCTCATGCCAGTGAGGGGTGGTGGTATGGGTAGTAGTGTGTATAAACGATACAGGTGCCCGGTCTGTGGAGCATGTTACTCTACCATATCATTGCTCCACGTCCACGCACTCGAGACGCTGAAGTACTTAGAGGAGCTGGGCGTGGTGAAGCGGGTGGATTTCATTGATAGCGCGTGGAGGGTCGGGGATCAAGTATATATCGGCGCCGTGAACGCTCTCTTTGCCGTCGCCATGCGCCACCGTGTGGTGTTCTGTCATCAGCTCCGCGTCAGGAGGATGCGTACCGATAGGCGTGCCGTGGAGGAGGCGATGGAGCATATCCTCTCCCATCGTAGCGGTCGCTACGTGCACGTCCCCACGTCCACCATCATCTCCGAGACTACACGAATCCTCCACCGTGGTGACCGGAGCACGCGACGTCGCATCGCCAATGTAATTGCCAATGCTAGCCCCCCTTGGGGCTGGTCTCTGGCATTCGTCAAACATAACTCCAGATCCCGCGTCCTCGTCTTTACGCCTTTCTATCACGTGTGGAGAGAGGTGGTTGAGTGTGGCTAAACTTAGGGTTAGGTGTCCCAGGTGTGGCCATGAGTTCTATGTCGACGTTCCCTCCCCCAGGCAGAAGGGGGAGGGTGCACGCTATGCCCCGGAGATCAAGCGCTTAACGCCACTGCACGTCGCGATCCTCTCCGTCTTGGCTGAGAGGGGGCCAATGACGAAAAAACGCCTAGGTGCAATTCTGGCGGAAGAGGGTAGGCGTGTCAGCGGTAACTCGCTCTCTGGACGTCTCTCGGAGCTATTGGGTCTGGGGCTAGTGGAGTGCAAGTACACTGAAGTCAAGGAGGTTGACCCAGCCTCGAAACAGTTCCGGTTCGTGAAGAAGCCCGTGTGGTCGATCACCGAGTCTGGGCGCGTGGCGCTGGCTCGGTTCGCGTTCAGGGAACCGTGACCTCCCCTTTTTCTCCTTCCTTTTTCTCTACGAGATGGTCTAGGTAGTGGCGTATCGCAGCGCGGAAGAACTCCGACCGCGTGAAGCCCCGCTCCCTGCAGACCCTGTCGACCGCTTCCAGCTTTCTACTATCTCTTGATTGCTTCTGCTGAGCATACCGCTGGCGTTCAACCGCGAGCGCGGCGTGTTTCTTTCTACTATCT
>NZ_JBMFLX010000157.1:0-2628 GCF_049970975.1 Infirmifilum sp.
GTAGACCTAGCAGAACTAGCCAAAAGAACAGAAGGATACACAGGAGCAGACATCGAGGTTCTCGTTCGTGAGGCAGGCCTTATCGCTCTAAGGGAAGACATTTCTACAGAAAAAGTTCATATGAGGCATTTTGAAGAGGCATTGAGGAAGATTCATCCATCGTTGACACCTGATATTATAAAATTCTATGAGTCATGGAATGAGAGAGCGAGAAAGATTACTAAACAACAGTTGACGGTAACAGGTTTCTATGTATGAAGTCGCTCTACAAAATTATTCCAGAGATAATTGAAGAGTTGAAGAGTAAAGGAGGGCAGGCTACCGAACGAGAACTCTATGAATCCCTGTCTAAGAGGTTAGAAGCGACTGGTGACAATACATTGTCTATACGAGAATTCAACAAGATTTTGTTAGTGCTCGAGACCCGAGGCCTAATTAGGGTCTCGATCTTGAAAAGGAATGTTAGGAGCATACAGCTTTTAAGTGAGCGCGAAGTAAGAAGAAACTTGGAGGTGTCCTCCAACGGGGGTTGACCTTAAAGAGCTAGTTGAACCTGTTGCACATGAGTCTGAGTTGTCGTCCCTCAGTGGGAAAGTTTTAGCCATAGATGCCTATAATATTCTCTACCAGTTTTTAGCCACGATACGTCAAAAAGACGGAACCCCGCTACTGGATGCACAAGGTAACATTACAAGCCACCTCAACGGGCTCTTTTATAGAACGATCAACTATATAGAGAGTGGTTTAAAACCCGTCTATGTCTTTGATGGCAAACCACCAGAGTTAAAGGCGAAGGAGCTCGAGAAGAGACAGCAAATTAAAGTTGAGGCCGAGAAAAGATACAGGGAGGCCTTGGAGCGCGGGGAACTTGAAGAAGCCAGAATTTACGCACAGCAAACAAGCAGATTGTCTACGTCGATGGTTGAAGATGCTAAAAAGCTCCTCCAATTTATGGGTATCCCTTACGTTCAAGCACCAAGCGAGGGAGAAGCACAAGCAGCTTATATTGTTCAAAAAGGTGACGCATGGGCGTCTGGAAGCCAGGACTTCGACTCCCTACTCTTCGGGAGTCTTAGGCTTGTACGAAATCTCGCAGTTACCGGCAAGAGAAAGCTTCCGAGGAAAGATGTATACGTGGAGGTAAAGCCAGAGCTGATAGAGCTAAACGAGCTCTTATCCTACCATGGCATCACACGTGAGCAGTTGATCATTATTGGAATCCTGGTAGGCACAGATTATAATCCCGGCGGTGTTAAGGGATATGGTGCGAAGAAAGCTCTGAAGCTAGTGAAAGAGCTTAGGGATCCCGAGAAAATCTTCCGCGCGGTTCCCTGGGAATTCGATGTTCCACCCGAGAAAATCCTCGAGCTTTTCCTAAAGCCGCAAGTAACAGATAACTATACTATAACTTGGAGAGAGCCTGACAAGGAGGGTGTAAAGAGGCTATTAGTAGATGAACACCAGTTTTCGCTAGAACGTGTTGAGAACGCCTTGGAAAGGCTTGAAAAAGCGTTTAAGATGTACTTCAAGCAATCATCCCTGGAAAGCTGGTTCGGGTTTTAAGTTGGTTGAGCACGATTTAGGAGTCATTGATGAAATAGTAGCGCGTGGGCATCCGAACATAAAAGCCAGTCATAGAACCACCCTTGAAATAACCAAAGATGCATGGCTAACACCCAGAGGAGACTGTATAATAGCTGTTTCATCGAACAAGTCTGCTTCTGATCTCAATCCCCAATTAAAGAAGGCTCTCAAAGACGGACTTTGGCTGGTGTTCATAATATCCGCGCTTAAGATAAACGAGTATGACTACCTTGTAGCTAGGGGCTCTCCTTCCCTGCTTTTCACGGACTCTAGATCACTAGTGATCCGTAAAAGTAGCTACATTGATGGCAGGACAATAGCCATAAACTCCAATAAAGCAGCGAAAGACATACACCTGAAAATCCGAGAATACTTGAAAAGTCCCGATGCGACAATCAGGGTACTGCTAATAGCAACAAATAGCCCGGACGCAGTTCTGGCAAAGCTAGAAGATTTTATAAGAAAAGGTGGGCCGGGAGGGACTTGAACCCCCGACCTACGGGTCTGGAGCCTCGACCTCTTACTAGAGACCGCCGCTCTACCTAGCTGAGCTACCGGCCCCCTCAAAGCAACTTACAATCTAGACTCATAAACTTTTCTTCGAAGATGCAGCTTCATAGTAAAAAGGTTAAAGCGCCCCGGCCGGGATTCGAACCCGGGTTCTCCGCGCCTACAGGGCTCTGCGGCTCGACAGGCCGCCACTCCAGGACCAGGTCTTCCTGGGCCACTAGACGACCGGGGCTACGCAAATCACAATAGGAAAGGGCTTTATGTTTTTTTCGCTCCGCGATCGATTATAACGCGGCCCCGCACTTAGCATTACACCTTTTAACAGTATGAAAAGGCTTTAAGGGGATAGAGATGCGTAAGCAATATATTTATCCTAATCTTTGTTCTAATGCCGCGCGGAGGGCCGGTGGCTCAGCCAGGTAGAGCATCCGAGCGCTTCCTATAGCGCGGTGAAGCTGATAAACGAGCGCGCCCCTCTGGCGCCTCTTCCAGAGACCGGGGGGTCCCGGGTTCAAATCCCGGCCGGCCCACTCT
>NZ_JBMFLX010000158.1:0-2610 GCF_049970975.1 Infirmifilum sp.
ATGCAACCACCTAAGCCGTGGACACAAGCATGGAATATATTATTTTTGTTTTCCAGGCCCGTCAGGGAGCACGGTGATAGGTGGTAAGGATTTTATCTTTGAACGCGTAGTGTTAGGTGGCGATGACATCATTGACCTGGACTGACGAAGTGATGAGATGCACCTCCATGGAGCCTTAAAATAAATACTGTCCTGTAAAAGCAAGGTGTTGTTGAAGCCTGTTTGACTCCTACTCTTGTTATTGAGAGGGTTCTTGAAGTTATTGCCGTTGTTCGTCCTGTTGATTTTCTCCTCCCTGTGTAGTCTGAGGGTTCTCGAGGGGTTTTACGTTCTGGAACGTTGTAATGACAAGATCTTCCGGCTTCCGGATTATTTCGCCCACCCTTACCCCGATTAAAGTCTTGATATTTTTCGCGAAAGCAGTGTCCACAAGCCTCTGAGTTATTATACCGTCCAGAACGACGTGGGCAACTCCGTCGAGCTCCTTGAGCCTATCTACGAGCTCCTTGACAGGTACGTGTGCAATCTCCCGCCAATCGGAATCATATATTACGGCCTCGAGAGTCCCCTTGAGCTGCTCTATCTTCTCAATGACTTGGCTCGGCAAAGCAACCTCCTGTACCACGCTCGGATTATTGCGTGAAAACTTTATCAGTTTTGAGGGGGGTATTACTACCTCAGCCTTGACCTCTTTCTGCTGTTTCTTCTCTTTCTCAATCGACTCGAGGAAGGCTCCCGCGGGTATCTTGTTTTGGAGCGCTCTAGCTATCTCCTTGCCTGTGAGTTCCTCGACCTCCCTGCCTGGAGGCGCCCTAGCAATATAGTCAACGTCTAAAACGTTTAAGACGTTCCGGGCTATCAGTTCGCCACCCCTGTCGCCGTCGACAAAGAGAATGACTTCCTTCTTACCTTTACAGAGCTCTTTCAGCCCCCTAGGAATCATTGCACCGCCTATAGCGATCACGTTCCTATAGCCATGCTTTAATAGGTTGATTACGTCTGCGCGCCCCTCGACCAGTATAAGCGTGTCAGACGTGTCAACATCGGGGCCAGCGGGAAGTTTGCTTTCACCCCACTCGACGAGCTCTGCCGTCCTGACTTTCTCGAGGACCTCCTCGACAAGCTCCCTTGATTCTGGAACAGTCTCCGCAAGCTTCCGGTATAGTTCAACAGCCCTCTCTATAATCTTCCTCCTCTTCTCAGCCCTTACATCCTCGATCGCTATAATCTCGGCTGAGGCGTTGTAAGGCCCGACCTTGTCAATGGTCTCTATCGTAGCCGCTATAATAGCAGTCTCGGCCATGTCAAGGTTGGAGGGGATCTCCACCTCTGCTATAAGCTTCCCGTCGCTCTCCCGAGTAGCAACCTCGATCCTGCCGATCCTCCCGACTTTCTGAAGCTCTCGCAGGTCAAGTTCACGTCCCAGAATTCCCTCGCTCTGCCCAAAGATAGCACCTATTATGTCGTGCTTTTCAACTATCCCAGACACTGTTATCCTAGCCTTCACTACATACTTTGCTGAAACGGGTAAACCACCCATGTTACACCACCATCCATGATGAGCCTAAAACTGCACGCTGTACCCGCCAGTTAACACACCTTTTCACCGCTGCAGACGGTACACCGTCTTAAGCTCGAGGTGCTCTCTGCTGGCGGAATACGCGTGCAGCCTCCACAACTAGAACGCTTGGCGACTATAAAGTTTTTTGTTTTACTTGAATAAAATAATGTTATGATGCAAAATATCGACGATATTTTTGAATAAAACATCATTATTATACAATATAACAGGATTATCGTTAATTCGCATGAAATAATGCCTTAGAGCCGGGGCCGGGACTTGAACCCGGGAAAGATCGGGTTTCACCGGCTAGGTACCACTGCAGCCCGACGCGTATCAGGCCTAAAGCCTCTTGACCTCTCGGCCACCCCGGCTCTCGAGAAATAAAGAGAAGTCAGGGTTTTTATTATTTGCGGGTCCCACTGCAAAAGAGAGCGCCTCATGACTTAACAAAGGTTAACTGCGAACACTTTTTTATTGCCTGTCCACGCTAAAGCTATTGGAGCCGATGCGACCCGTTAAGGAGATTTTCGACGAGATACATGGCTTCATAGACCTCTACCAGACAGAGGTGGAAGTTCTCGAAAACTGCGCCTTAACCCGTCTCCGCCACGTACTACAGCTTGGCCCTGCTTACAATGTGTACCCCTCCGCTACTCACACCCGTTATGCCCACTCCCTGGGAACAATGCTTCTGGCAGATAAGCTGTACTCGGCCGCGGTTAGCGAGCCGGAGCAAGAGGAGAGACGGGTGATCCGGCTAGCAGGGCTTCTACACGATGTTGGCCACCTGCCCTTCTCACATGCTTTACCCGGCGACCACGAGGCTCTCGGGATCAAGATTATCAAACAGTATCTCGCGGATGACCTTGCAAGTTACCTTGAAACCATCATAGATGTTCTAAAGGGACGACACGAGCTAAGCCCTATCATTTCAGGCGAGGTTGATGCTGACAGGTTAGACTATCTTATACGTGATGCACACCATTTAGGCCTGCCCTACAAGGGGGTTGACCTAGAGAGGGTTATCAGACACGCTCGGCTTGTGA
>NZ_JBMFLX010000159.1:0-2601 GCF_049970975.1 Infirmifilum sp.
GTGCTGAGATCCCTAGTAGAAGCCGGCGTGGAGCCTAGCTCCTAGCCGTGTGTAGGTAGTAGGAGCACCTCTCTCTAATAGGGCACTTCCCGCACTTAGGCTTCTTCGTGCATATAAGCGCAGAGAAGTCTATTAGACCCCAATAGAAGACCTTGCACTCTTCGGGGTCTTCGGGCGTAACTAGCTTCAGTATAACCGCAATAGCCTTGTCTTCCCCCTCCTCCGGGTAGTAGAAGAACCTATTTACTATCTTCCGGGTGTTGACATCGAGGAGGTATGTTGGCTTACCGCACGCGAACACGAGCGTCGCCCTAGCGACGTAGTCGCCGACGCCTGGCAACCTTACTAGCTTTTCGTAGTCACATGGGATGTCTCCGCTGTACTCTGTGAGAACGACCTCCGCAAGCGCTTTTAGTTGTTCAGCCCTTTGTCTCCAAAGACCAAGGGGTCTTAGGATCGCTGCTATTTCGTCTATTGGTGCTCTCGCAAGCGCCTCCACCGTAGGGAACTTTTCAAAGAACTTCCCCCACACCTTCCTGACGTGACCGAAGTCTGTCTGCTGAAGTAGCTTCTCGGTAATCAAAACCTTGTAGCGGTCAGTAGTCTTCCTCCATGGAAAGTCCCTTAAATTAGCTTTTGCCCAATCGAGTAGTTTTTGCTTGAAAAAAGCGATTTTTTCCATATCAGCTTTCCCTACGCCAGGATGCAACAAGGCGGGGCGTTACCTCACTTCGAGTATTTCAACAGGTTTAGATAGTCTATGGCTCCAAAGTCTTTCGAAGTGCTCAGCTAATTTGTTTGCTAATGCTTCGTTTTCAATTATAACAAAACCATTTACTTCCGCAAAAGCATCGCGCTTTATTACCCTTACCCTTAATCCCGAACGACCCCGCGCTTGTCTTACTTCGACACCTGTATGTCCGAATAAACCCTCGGCCCTCTTTACGACTTCACTAACAGTATCGTAGTCATAGCGACCTTTAGGCTCAAACTCCATTTGGCGTATGCCCCAGGAAAACTGCGTTGAAGTGAGGTTGGCAGTAGTAATGAGGACAACATCGTCAGCCACTACGAATTTATCGTGAACATACCTGTTCTCTTTTTGCTCTACACCCGCGTAACGTAGGTGGCACTCGGCAAAAGCGGCTCTTCTTTTATCGCTTAACCCCCTCGATGAAACCTGCTTCAAAACTTTAACTTCTAGCGAGGGATTGGCTCTCTTACTCTCTATAATAGCGCCTATAATAGTCGTATCCTTGTACTCGTCAAATGGGTCAATGTCGTGGACGTGCTGAGCTACCACTAGAAGTTTCTTCTCAGCAGATCTGACTAGGTCCACAATTTTTCGCCGGGCATACCAGGGAGAGCCTACGTCCCCAATTTTGATGAAGGGTCCCGTAAAGAACGCCTTATCAACGAACGGTTCACTCCAATTAGTTAAGCCGAGACTCCCAACGAAGGCGAAGTCAAACACGCTGTAGAGTCCTTCATCAAGTCCGCGCACTGTGTTGTAATAAGCGGACCAAGGAACGGCTAGTTGCTCTACTTTTTCAAAGAACTTCTTGAATGCTTTGCTGTATGGTGAGGAGCAGGATGGATCTTCTATAACTATAGCTGTTTCCGAGCGGGGCGGATCGCCATGTGCTAAGTTACAGGATGTCAGTATCTGTTTGCAAGCACCATCTTTGTAAACGACTAGCCCTGCCTTAATATGGAAACTGTAGGGAGGACCGCGTCCCGCATATTCTATCCCATGCCACACGTACATGTGTGGATAAACTCGCAACTCGAGCTTAGGCGAATTGAGGTTCAGTACCTTTTTATATACTTCTAAGGCGATGTCCCTATCCTTCTTCGTGTATCCTGCAGGAGGTAGCGAAGTGATAACTACTTCGGCACTAGAGGAAGTGGTTTTTACCAGTTCTTCAAGAAGATCTTTGTTATTAAAAAGGTAAAGAGCCAAATGTATCTCCTTAATACTTTCAGACCTCTCCACCAACTCTTTCACAATCTTTTCATAAACTTCCGGGTTACTGACAAGCGAGTTCCGATATTTATTTGTGTGATTGGGAATGCCGGTAATTAACTTGAAGCTAACATCATTGTTCATTTTAAGTGCCACCCAATCAATAAACAGATTTGTTACGTAAATATGTTCCTAGATAGCATTTCGCGCACGCTCATTTAATCAAATCGCTAAGAAAAGTCTAGAGTGCACTTATGATGCTCTCCCAGACTTCCTTAAACCTACTTAGAACCCCCGAGCTGGCTATGAGGCGAAGCTCTCCGCTGAAACTTCCAATCCCCTCGAACTCGATGCCCAGCCCACCCCTTATCCTAGCTGACGGGTTCAGCTCCCGATACTTTTTAAGCGCCAGCTCCTTATATCTGCCATAGCGTGACCTCGGAAACCAAGAAACCTGTTGATGACAATCCCCCGCCTTTCCTTGCCTTTAATATCCCCACCGGCCCCAAGAACCAGCATCTGCTTATTCCCAAGCTCATCAGTGTACTGTCTCTTATCAAGGAAGCCTGCTATGCAGGCAAGGATGTTGCCAAACTCAGGTGTCCTCCCCCGTACCTCCTCCAGCTCCTTACCTA
>NZ_JBMFLX010000160.1:0-2598 GCF_049970975.1 Infirmifilum sp.
ATTTTCGCGTTCTCAACCCTCTTAGGCATGGCTGGATGTACAACCTCCTTGTCTAGAACAATACCCTTCACAAGTGTAGTCTCTGTTATACTTTCACCCTTCTTCTTCTCAACCTTTATGTCATCCAGACTGAGCTTGTATCCACCGTCCCTTTTTTCTGCTACTTGAAGGGCTGCTTCAACTACTATCTTTGATAGAAACTCTTTATACTCGGCTACAACTTTGCTTGAAAGAGCTGTTTGCGAAATCTTCTCGAGGATATTTCTGTCCAACGGGTCTACTTTTACCGCCATCTCGTCAATTTTCTTCGTCGCTTCTACGAGAGCCTTCTCGAAGCCCTCGGTGATAATAGTTGGGTGGATGTCTTGATCTATCAATTCTTCAGCCGCTGTGAGTAGTTGTCCGGCAAGTACAACAACGCTAGTTGTGCCGTCACCGACCTCGTCGTCTTGAGCCTTTGCCACCTCGACAAGCATCTTGGCCGCGGGATGCTGAACCTCCATTTCCTTAAGAATTGTAGCTCCATCACCGGTAATTGTGGCGTTTCCAAAGGAGTCTACCAGTAGCTTGTCCATTCCGCGTGGACCTAGAGAGCTTGCTAGGGCTTCAGCTATAACCCTGGCAGCATAAATGTTGGCTTTTCTAGCATCACGCCCGGTCGTTCGCTGAGTACCTTCTTTCAATATCAAAACAGGAATCTGGCCTGAAGGCTGAGCCATGGAATTCACCCTTAGCATTTCCAGAAAAACATCACTTCTATAAAAACTTTTCTTTATTTTTCCATCCCTCAAGAAAGAATTATATATCTCCGTCAAATGCGTGAAGATGCGTGGATGAGGTTAAACAAAAAAGAAACAAAACTATCGAACACGCGATGTTAATTTCTACTCTTCTAGTAGCCGTCGCTCTTATTTTTTCCCTTGGGTACCTGTTACACACGCAAGTCCCCCTAGCCGTGGTATCGAGCTGGTCAATGGAGCCCACCCTTCACGTTGGAGACATAGTGGTTGTTTATGGCGCCAGCCAGTACTCTATAGGAGATATTGTGGTTTACGAGTCTCCTTCTGGTCTAATTGTTCACAGGATTGTCGGCGTTAACGGTGATAAATTCATTACTAAAGGAGATGCGAACCCTTACCCCGACAGCATCCATCCTGATAAGTTTACGATAAAGGGCAGAGTAATTTTCGTGATTCCGTATATAGGTAACCTTAAATTAATCTTCGAAAGATTAATTTCACATTAAATCTTCAACATACTTTATTCCTTACTCCTCCTATGGGTAAGTATTTATATATCTCTTCAAGATATTTATAAACCCGTAAGGGGTGGTCAACATACCTGAACCAACCTATGAGATCCAAAACGTTGTTGCCTCTGTAACCCTCAACCAACGTTTAGATCTAGAGCGTATAGCTGAACGAATACCTCACGCCGAGTATAGTCCGGAACATCCCAGGTCTCCGGACCTGGGATCCGAGAGTTTCCGGGTCTAGTGCTTAGACTAAACAGACCGAAAACAGCAACGCTAATATTCTCCAGCGGGAAAATGGTATGTACAGGAGCAAAGTCAGAGACGGAGGTCAAGAAGGCTGTTGGAAGCATTATCAAACTCTTAAAGCAGCACGGAATAGACATTAGAAATGAGCCCATAGTTGAGATACAGAACATAGTGGCGAGCGCTAACCTCAAGGCGGCTGTTGACCTTGAACGGGCTGCCTTCCTACTAGAAAACGCTATGTATGAGCCTGAACAATTTCCTGGACTAATCTATCGTATGAACGAGCCGAAGGTCGTCTTACTGATCTTCAGCAGTGGCAAAGTTGTGTGCACAGGGGCTAAAAAAGAAGAAGAGGTAAAAAACGCCGTAAACAAAATCTATGCTATACTCAAAGAGCAAGGAGTTTTAATAGAAGACTAGACAAAAAATAAAAGCTGAAATTGTTTTCTCTCCTCGTTCGAGAGGTGTCTACCACGTCTAGAAAAGATTTCATCATTAGAGAGGTTAGACACGAAGAGTTAGGTGAAGTCATAAGGATAAATAAGGAAGTATTGCCTGAAAACTATCCTGTATTTTACTTCGAAATGCATTACAGAAATTTCGGGAAAGCCTTCTTAGTCGCGGAGCTAGATGGGCGCATAGTGGGCTATATTATGTGCAGAGTAGAGTATGACACGCTCTACACTAACCCTAACAAAATAGGGAAACGAGGACACATAATTTCTATTGCTGTACTCCCCTTTGCTCAAGGACGTGGCATAGGAACTGAGCTTATGATCAGAGCCTTGGAGAACATGAAGAAATACTATGGTGCAGAGGAATACTATCTAGAGGTTAGAGTTAGTAATGAAATAGCTATAAGACTTTACAAAAAACTGGGCTTTAACGTTGTAAAGGTCTTGCCAGGGTACTATCTTGATGGCGAAGACGCATACTTGATGGCTCGTCCTGCTTAGACTCTTGTCACTTGGTCTGTAATTGAATTGTACACCGCAATTTGAGTCCAGTTATACCCATTCGGTGTTTGCACTACTGTCCAAATAGCGTAGTCTCCCGCTGATCTGTCTCCGTTTTGGTCTAGTGCTGTGTTTCCTGTT
>NZ_JBMFLX010000161.1:0-2596 GCF_049970975.1 Infirmifilum sp.
CCCCCCACCGGGCACTATTGTGAGGACCTCATCCCGCAGCCTCGCCGTGAAGCCCGGCCGAAGCACCGAGACGGCTAGGTCGATGCCCTGGGAGGGGGCCTCAACGGCCTTCACGAGAACTTTCCACTCCCCGCTCTCGGGGTAGTACACCGTCAGCTGCTCCACGCCCTTCTCCCGGTAGTACACCACGTTGGAGGACCTCAGGTTTAGGACCCTCCCGCTGGGCGAGATGGCGGTGATGCTGAGGGAGCTTCCAGTGTAGGAGGCCCTAACGGAGAAGTAGCTCTGCCCCCTCTCTACGGGCACTGTCATTGAAAGCTCCTCGCCTTGGCGCAGCGTCTGGAGTAGGCTCTGGACGGCTAGGTGGCCGGAGATGTACCCGGAGAGCTGGGTGTATATGCGGCGAAGGTCCTCGGGAGATGGAGCGTAGACGTATACGCCACCGGTGACACTTGCCACATTCGCTAGCACGTTCTCATCGAGGTCGACTTTCTCCCCGAAGCCCAGCGTGTACACGGGCACCTTCAGCGCCCTAGCCCTCTTGGCGCTCTCGAGCGGTGTATGAGTCCCAGCGTTGTGCATCCCGTCCGTGAGCAGTATGACGGCGGCAGCTCCCTCCCTCGGCCCCTGCTCTATAAGGTCGAGTGCCAGCCACAGCCCATCGCCGAGTGCAGTCCTACCACCGGGCGACAGAGTGCCCAGCGCCTGGATCAGCGACCCCTTATCACCGGTGAAGTCGGCGACGACGCTGGCCGACGTCGAGAACTTGACGATGGCCACCTTATCCAGCGGCGAGACGAGCCTAACGAAGTCCTTTGCCGACCTTATAGCCGCGTCGATCTTCCTCTCACCCCGGAACTCATCATTCATGCTACCCGAGACGTCCATCACGAGTACTACCCGCAGCCCCGAAACGGGCCCCGGTGTCTTCCTCCTGCTAGCCATATCCTCCCGGAACGCATTGTAGGCATCCATCGCTTCCTTGTAGAGAATGAAAGCCGTTTCAACCGTTCTTTTTAACTTAGATTTCGAATTATTATACCTTGTTTCCGTAAATTGTTTCCAGGAACCGGAGATTTTAGCAAGAATGGTGGCTTTGTCTGTAACATCGCCCGTTATGCACGGTACGCACATGTGATTGGATACTATCCCGATAGAGTAGGCATCCTCAACCGAGCTTTTGAGGAGACCCTCGTATAACTCCCTCTCTAAATCGTGGTACAGCGCCTTGTAGGCGTAGAACTCGAGCAGATTACCTATGGAGGGCGCGTAGAACCCTCTCTCTATGGAATCGCTGTGGGAGTCTAGACCTTGGCCAAGATCCGCTAAAAGCAAGCAGTGAACCCCGTAGAACCCCGCTAGCTTGTCTCTATTTTCGAGAGGCTTTACACTAAAGTAGTGGGTCAAGAACCAAGCTGCTTCACTCACAATGGTTTGAAGGGCAGCCTCCCACACGTGCTGCTCGATGCCTTGAACCGCTGATAGCTTCTCTTGGGTCGTTGCCGCTGTACTCCATTTCTCTAATTTCTCTAGGAGATCTTGAGCTCTAGCGTAGTCAGAAGTTATAAAGAACTCAAAAAGCTTTACTACGCCGTCACGACCTACTGCTTCAACGACCGGTGTAAGAACCTGGTTTTTTGACGCCAAAACTGAGAGAATAATTAAAGACTTTCCCGCTAACTCATGGGCTCCAGTAATTACATTAAGAGTATTTGAAATATTCTTTAGTGCTCTCTCTGCATCTTTATCACCTAGCTTTTCTAAGGCCATGTTAAACGCAGCGTAAGCCTCTTTATCAGGTTTCAAAACCGCTAGGGTGAAGTACACCTGAGGGAATTGCTCTAGCCCAAGATTCAAGTTGTTGAGGAAGTCATGTACAATCGATGCTGCTTTCGCAGTATAAGATATTAAGAATAAAGTTAGCCCGACCATTCCAGATGGTGGAAAAAGAAGAAGTAGAAGCGCTCCTGTTAGGATAGTAACTACTCCCAAATCTACTAAGCGTGATTTAGCATAACTGTTAAAAATGTCTACTCCTTTAATGAAAATCATGATATCATCCTTGTTAATATCTTTAATTAATTCAGTTTTATTGATTTTCTTGATGCTGAAGAAGTAGTAGGCTGAATAGAGCTCGAGAGCTACTCTATCTCCATCCTGAACGCCAACCCATTCATCGCCGAGAACGACTTTGCGAAGATTCTCCGAGTAGAGGATGACTTTACCCGATGATAAAATATACGCTGTCATGTTGTATTCGGGTTGATTGCGGAAGGATATTTCCTCAACATGGACTACGTTCTCACCATCTTTAAGATACTTAGCTATGTAGTCGGGTACTTTGGGAGGGGTTGTTAGCACTGGTATAATTACGTTTGTGAATACGAGTGCTATTAAAAACACAGAGCAGAGGATTTTGATTATCCGCAAGCCAGTTTTCTTAGTAATGATTTTTCGGAGACATTCGAGGCGCTCCCTCATCTTCTTCACCTAACTGAGAAGCGAGCCTGAAAAGCATTCGGTACCTCGATGACGTCGCCTTGCTTGATCGGCACCGGCCCCTTGCCCCTGATGTCGACGCCGTTCACGAAGGTGC
>NZ_JBMFLX010000162.1:0-2591 GCF_049970975.1 Infirmifilum sp.
CCGTCGTGGTGATGTCGGCTACGCTGGGCGACTGGAAGTGGGAGGTCTTTAAAGACTTCATTTTTGTAGGCCTTGGACCCCGGGACGTGAAGGACCATAATCGAATCCAGGTCTACGATCAAGAGTTCGAGGAGAGAATGTCTCAGGTAAAGTACGAGTTCAAGAAGATAACGATGGGGGAGATCGTGGACGTGGCGAGAAAGCACGCGGAGCAGGGTGAGCGCGTCCTTATAGTTCTGAACGATATAAAGAGCGTCATGGATCTCTCAGAGAGCTTGGAGGCACCAGTAATACACTCGAGGCTTACCAGAAGAGACAGGAGGAACGCTGAGGAGAAACTCATCTCCGGCAGCTCCCGTATAATCGTAGGTACGAGTGCGGTCGAGGCAGGGGTAGACGTAAGCTTTGACGTGCTGATAACCTCCTTTGACTCGTGGGAGTCGCTCGTGCAGCGTATCGGGAGGGTGTGCAGGTATGGTGGCCCATGTAGTGGACGTATATATATCGTGGAGAGAGATCGCGCGAGCCCCGACGTAGGGGAACTTAACGGGATGGAGTGGAGGCTCCCCTACGCGGATAATAGTTATGTTAAACATCTCCAGGAGAACGTAGAGGTTGATCGTGAGCTCGAATGGCTCCTAAGAAATCTTTTGTCCTACATTCATGTCCCAGTCGGGGAGATAAAAGATATATTCAAGAAGTCGGAAGGCTCATTTCTAAGATCACCCTTAATCGAGGTCTGCGTAAATTGTGAGTGTAGAGAGGATGAATCCTTCACTATAAGTCTCGAAAAAACTGACGACCTACACGTAGTCGGGGTTAGAGCGGGTGAAAGCTTCCTCTGCCCCCCTAAGCAATACAGTTTTGAATGGCTGAGACAGGTCGTCTCAGAGTACGGCGTTTTCCCGAAGCTCATTATTAAAAACTACAGGGAGGGTTACGGTCCAGTCCCGGAGGAAACCGTTGAGGGTGGTTGAGGCGATAGCTATGGCTTCGAGTACTACGTGCTTCGCGGGGCCCGGCGAGCCCTTGGAGAAACACCTCTCCGATGTCGCGGAGTGCTTGACTCAGAACAAGATAACGAGCCTTATAGCGAGGAAGCTCTCGCGTGTCTTCAGCGTCAAAGAGGAGGAGGCGTTTGACATAATCGTCCTCGCCGGGCTTGTGCATGATGTTGGGAAGGCGCATCAGAGCTATAGGGGTACGGGAAATAATGGTTTCTTTCCGAGGCACGAGTATTACTCTACCGTCTTCCTTGAAAGGCTTATCGTTAAAGCTTTCCCGAGCGTCGCCGCCCGCATCTCAACCATATGCAACCTTAAGGAAAACTCTATATTCACAGTCCTGCTCGCCTCTACCGCCTTCCACCATTATTCGAGCAAAGACTATACTGGTTCTATCGAGCGACTAGGTGAGTTTCAGCCTCTCTGCGACGGTTGGCGCAACGCATTTCGCACATGGAATCCTTCCTCAGAAACGGGTAAAAAGCTGAGAGAGGCGGCTTTAGAGCTGGCATTTGAAAAACTAGAGGCTTCCAGCTGCTATAACCAGCTCCTAAGCGCCATCAACAGGCAGATAAAGCCGAGAATACTATACGCTGCCTCAGCGGTATTAGGGGTTCTCAACGAGTGCGACGCCGAGGTTGCGAGGAGGAACAGGAGCAAGGCCGAGAAAAATTATTAGTAGATGCCACATAGTGGAGTGAAGCGGTGTGTACGTAGCCACGTATAATATCAAGGTTATCCCCTTGAGGGACGCCCCCCTCCCACCTTTCACCAGCAAGGTTACTAGGACTGTCTATGCGGCGCTGTGGGGTGAGGAGCCGGTTCTCGGCAGGATGGGTTCTTTCAGCGTCTTGTTCAGGGAGGGGCGTCCGCTCTACAAGCGCGTGGACTCAAATGGGGTCTTGTTCGCGAGGACGGGTGAGTTGTTGGAGTGCAGGGTTTCGGTGTTGTCGAAGAGTGAGCCGAGGCTCCCGGAGTCCTCGCAGCTGGTGAGCTTCGGAGGGTCACAGTTCAGGGCTGTGCTCTCGGATGTCGAGGTTGTCTCGCTTGAGGGGTTGAGCGTGGAGGTTCCGAGGAAGTTTGTCTTGAGGTTTTTGACGCCGACGCTGCTACCTGTACCGGGTAGGGGTGACTACCTTAAAAGCTCGGGGGTTAGGAGGAGGTACAAGCTTTTCCCCGACCTAGCCCTCGCGTTGAGGCTTCTCACATACGACCTTAAACTGCACAGGATAGAGCTTGTCGCCCCGACCCCCTTCCAGGTTTACAAGTGGGCGTACAGGGCTCTGGCGGAGCTCGACTACAGGGTAAGGCCTGAGACCATTCTGTACACGGTCAACGAGGGGAGGAGCGTGACGGAGCGGGGCTTCACGGGCTACGTGATGTACGAGCTCCTCGACACTGATTCCCCGCTCGCACAGGAGTTCAAGAAGCTGCTCGCGTTCGCGCTACGCTTCGGGATAGGAAAGTCCAGGAGCATAGGCTTCGGCCATGTAAGCCTTGAGCCTGCCAGACCGCACAGGAAGACTAGTAGTAAAGGCCTCGATCGGTAGAGTAATTAACGACAAGATTTACGACATAAATGTCTCC
>NZ_JBMFLX010000163.1:0-2587 GCF_049970975.1 Infirmifilum sp.
ATAGGATTGCTGGGTATGCATGCCAGCGACCGTGGTCTTGCTCTTCGAGGAGGGGAAGGTTGCGCATCTATGTTGATCTATGCTTGGCTTTGAAGAATAGAGCCGCGCGATTCAAACTAGGTTTCCCACTTATTGCAGCTCAAAGCAATATGATGTGTTAACCGCTTGTGAGCTACGATGAGGGAGCGGTAGCTTTAGTCTGGCTTTTAGGGTTCGGGGGCCTTAAAGCTGTCTATGTCTTTTGCTTGGAGGCTTCAAGTACTACTTTCTCGTAGATTAGGTGGTAAGAGTACACGGTAAGCGTGAGCATGGCTGAACTCGCTATGAAGTGAACTGCTTTGTCCTTGTTCCGCTTAAACACTTCTAGAGTCGTCGTGTTATCTACTGGCTCCACGTACCTCCCGCAGGTTGCGAAGGCGTCGAGGCAGATTATGTGGTCCAGGATAGTCTTGCCGGTTCCGGGCAGCGGTACTGAGAACGCAGATGTGATGCCGAGGAGCGCGATAAGCTCAAGTGGTCTGGGGACCGTCCCCCTCCTGACCAGGAGCTCGTGCATCTTACCTGGATCGGCCACGACTTCTAGGATCGCAGTCCGGGCACTTAAAAGGGGCCTGAGGAGGTCGCGTAGTTCAGCGTCGGAGATCCGCTCCAGATCCTCGAAGAAAGCATCGACGAACTCCCGCACACTCTCGAGCCCAGCCAGCTCCTGCTCAAGGTGCTGTAGGAGCTCGTCATGATGCACGATGAAGAGCTGAGGATCAATTAGGTTCAGTTTCTCTCCGATGATCTTTGGAAGGGCTAGGATCGCTGCCAGAATTGCGAACGTTGCGACGATGTTATTCAACTCTAAAGCCGAGGTTCCCAGCATCCCGATAGCTTTCTGAAGATTAGCTAAACATTCGATGCTTCCCTCTTAAGATCTCCATATATGAGAGGTTCAAGTTCAAAAGCTGAGTGAAGAGCAGATGAACAATCCTTCAAGAGTTTCCTGTATTCTTTAAGAGAATCATGTATACGAGAAAGTAACATTTCATATGAATTTATAAAACTCGTATGAAGTCCTCGCTCTCCAAGAGATCTTCTAAAACTTCTTAATGATTCCCGTACCTCATTAACATATCCCATGAACGCTCCTATGAGGGGCGTATATCCCAGTCTCTTTCTCAGCTCGTTGAGATCTTCGCATAAGCCCGTGAGGACTGAAAAGAGCTTCAGGGCCTTCTCGGCCACTTGCTGGGCGTGGTAGAGGGATAGCATAAGGAACTCTGGCTTGCCGTTGCTCTGCAAGTAGAGCTGCTTGGCTGTCCAGAGGTCTGCGAGCATGACTTTCGCGTAGTCCCTTCTCCACGCTAGGGACACGGTACGGCTCCTTTGCAGCGCATATGAAGTTGCCGAACCGACCAAGGGCCATTTCGGCGGCTATGTGAGAGCTAGGCCTGGGAGGGGGGCGCGTGGCGGCGCGGTACCCTCGCCTTGAAGCTGAATCCGGGCGCACGGCTTGCGACCTAGATCGCTCCCGCGTTGCATAGCGTCGATACGCAAAGCTTTTAGCTAAAGTTTGAGCACAGAGAAGCGCATGATCATTAAAGAGCCATGGGAGAAGAACGCGTACGAGGCCTTTACTCAGCTACTTGGCAAGGTTAGCACGCCCCCGCCCTGCCCCGACTACTTCTCCCTCACCTACATCTCCAGCCTCATCATCTCGAATAGCCGCAACGTCCTGGACAAGCTGGTCAAGCACTTACCACAGTGGGGGCCCCGGGAGCTTTGTCTCATCAGAACCAACGCGCCCTCTTACTTTCAGGGGCGCATGAAGAGCATGCAGAGGGAAGCCGTCGATAGGCTCAAGGAGAGGTGCTACGTGGTCCTCTACAACCCCAGGAGGGAGTTCCTGAACCACGCGAAGTTCCTGATCCATTACAAGGCGTGCCCCGGGGAGTGTCTGGTGGTCAGCTACAGGTACTACGGCTCCACGAACTTCACCGTAGCAGGGCTGGCCCACCCCACGGAGAGGAGCGGCAACTACGAGGAGTACGCCGTTTCCTCGAGGAACCGCTGGAGGTTCTTCGACTGCAGGGACGCTTTCTACGTTAGAGAGCTGCTCGAGCTGCTCCAGCACAAGCTCAACCAGGTGCTTGAATCGAAGTACGTCGCGCAGCTCCTTGACGAGCACGTAAAGTATTTGCAGAAGACCCTTGGGGACATCGAGAGCAGCCTCAAGCACAGCCACGGGGAGTCCCGCGGCCCCCTCTACGCGGCCTACGTGAGCTCCCTGGCTGCCCGCTACATGACGCTAGCGCTGGCCCACGACCTGCCCGGGACTCCGGAGGTCGTGAAGCTGAGGGAGAGGCTGGAGGAGTGGCCGCCCGAGCTAAGCGTGTTCGAGGTGGAGGCGATGACGCCGTGGGACAAGAAGGACGCGGGGGCCATGGCGGAGCGCCTGGGCTTGAACCAGGACACCCTCCGCCGGGAGGCCGAGGCGGAGGGGAAGGCGCTCCGGAGCTACAAGGGGGCGCTCGAAGACCTCAGGAAGGCGATTAGCCGCGAGAGCTGGGAGGCGGGCCTGCGCAGGCTGGAGGGGGTAGAG
>NZ_JBMFLX010000164.1:0-2584 GCF_049970975.1 Infirmifilum sp.
ACCCGCGACGGCTAGCGCAGCGAGCAGTAGGCTCTCAGCTCCCTCCGCGCGACATCGCTCCAACGCTTCCTAGCGCACCACTCTAGCGCAGCCCGCCTCAGGCGCTCGGCTGGCTGCGGGTCTTCGAGGATCTTCAGGGCTTCCCCAGCCATCGCGTCCACGTCGCCGATGCGGACCCTTATGACGGCCCCGCAATCCCCATAGGCGAGCCTTATGCCCGGGAGGTAGTAGGTAACTGCGGGCGTGCCCCTACTCAGGGCCTCCCCGATGACGAGGGGGTAGAGATCCTTCCTGGTTGGGTAAACGAACACTTTCGCCTGTCCCATGTATTTCAGCACCAGCTCGTTCAGCACCCCCTTCTTCTCGAGATCAGGGCGATACGCTCAAGATCCAGCTCTCTTATGCGCTGCCGAACCTCCGCGACGCTGAAAATAGGATCCTCCCGCCCCAGGATTACCATCCCTCCGCCCTTCCTCACCCTGCAGATCCTGCGCCATTTCTGAGCTCTCTCAGCATTCCCTAACACTCTTACCAGTTACCTCATCGAGAACACTTTGCCACAATCTCGCAGCGTACTCGTACGTGAAATGAGAGCGGACGAACGCCAGCGCCCTCTCGCTGACGCTCTCCAGCAGCTCTGGGTTTGCGAGGAGCTCGGAAATCTTCTCTGCTATATGCTTTGGCTCGGTCGACCTGAGGAGGAAGCCGGTGACCCCGTCCCTGATGATGTCGGGGATCGCCCCGACGGGTGTCGCGAGGACTGGCGTCCCGCACGCCATCGCCTCTAACACGACATTGGGGAGCCCCTCCGTGAGCGATGGCAGGACTAAGAGCTTCATCCGATTGTAGTGGCGCACGAGCTCCTCGCGCGGCACCCAGCCCAGAAGCTCGACCTCCCCCTCCAAGCCGTACGCTTTCACTAGCCTCTCTATAGCTCCTCGGAGGGGCCCGTCCCCGATAACCACCAGCTTTAGCCCCCTCCCCTTTAAGTAGCGCATAGCCTTCACAAGGCTCAGGGGGTTCTTCTCTGCGTGGAGCCTCCCCACGTATCCTATGATATTGGGCCTTTCCGCAACCCTCGTCACCCTCTTGAAGAGATTGAAATTCAAGTGGTGCTCCCGCGCCACCCTCACTTTGAATGCTACATGCCTCAGACCGTAACTTTCTACCAGTGAAGGGGAGTAAACCACTATGCGATCTGCCAGTAGAGCGGCTCCAACATGAAACAAAGCTGCCACCGGGTAAAGCGGATGTTTCCTCTGCTTATATACAACACGTGCATTGCCAGCGAGCATTAACACTATCTTCTTCCTCAACAGTTTAAACAAAAGGATACAGTGAAACGCTAGCTCTGCGCCTAAAGTTAACAAAACAATATTACAGTTATTTCTTAACTTTAATAGATAAATGAAAAGTTCTGCAGCGCTTCTGACTGTTAGGAGCAAAGATGATCCTTCATCCGGTGAAGAGGTACTTTCAGGAAAAGCGTTTATTACTTGAACTTTATATGCTATTTCAGCTAATTCATTACTCTTTACGTTACTAACTACCGAAATATGCACGCCCCTGCTTTCGACAAGCTGTAAAAGGAGTCGAAGCAAGTTCGTCAATGGAGTTAAACCTGCTTTTTGCAAAGGTGGCGTTACTATACAAATATTAACTGAAGGTGACATTATTATTTGTTAATTTTAATTTTATGGCAAAGTTCTATAGTACAACAATTAATTTCCTTTTCTAGCTTATCAACAATATTTTTAAGAGAAAAATTTTTCCTTAACTAGCTTAAATGCTTCATTTCTCATTTTATCTGCTTCTCTAGGATGTGTAAGAACGTATATGATTGATCTAGATAGTTCCTTTGCGTCCTCCGCCTGAAAGAGCAGACACGTTTTCCCGTGTAGGACGAGGTCGAGGATGCCACCCACGTTGGAGGCCACTACAGGCTTGGCGCAAGCGTAAGCCTCTAAAATGGTAACGGGAAAGGTTCCGTACCGCGACGGCAGCACAAAGACGTCAGCGTCTACGATGGCTGTATTCTCCCTGCCGATCCTCTCGATGGGGAGCTCCGCCTTAGCGCACCTCCTCCCCGCGGCTCCCATATTTTTCCGCGAGCTCAGGGTTCCGCTTGAGGCGGAGCACAGCCTCGGCTAGCGCTTTTCGGTTCCCCGGGCGAACGGCCACCCCGGAGCCCATCCTCATCACGTGGATTGCCGACCAGCCCCTAGCGCAACACACGATGGGCTTCCCGACCACCTGGTACTCGTAGAGCTTCGAGGAGATGCCCAGGTTAGTCGCAATAACAATCATCTGTCTAGGATGTCGTACCATTCCGCGTACAAAGCTGAGAAGGCAATGAATAATAGCGAGAGTAAGGGAAGCTAGAAGACCTAGCAGGCGCCCACTCTTCATCATGTTGTCACGTTAGGCATACTCCTTATGAAGTCAGCGAGTTCATTCTCACCAGAAAATACACGGCTTACAAATCTTTTAAATATCTCTAATTCTTTAAAGATAAGTATTTCGTTGTGGCACATTAAGGCTTCGAGTAAGACCCGTGGAAAACCCTCCGAGTAGGAGGGTATTA
>NZ_JBMFLX010000165.1:0-2574 GCF_049970975.1 Infirmifilum sp.
TGCGCTTAGAAGCCATATAAGCTTCCCGATAGAAGGTGAAGCAGATAAGAATATATCCCTTGCGACAGAATTTAAGTGACCCTAATGTCATTTGTAAAACCTGGTAGGAATTTTACTTACCCGGAATACGAGCCCCAATGGCCCCCTAACCCGCCTCTCGACTTTCTACACGTGACGGCCGAGGTCAGGCTTAACCTGGCTCAAAGGAGTCTGAATGGTAAGGCCATAAACATATTCAAGGCACTCACAGACATTGATAAATTGTCCCTGCACGCCAGGGACATGTCTATTATCAGCGTTAAGGTCAACGGTTCTGAGGCTAAGTATTCTTACGACGGGGAGAACCTCGAAGTTTATTTGCCGCGCCCGGCAAGCAAGGGTGAGAAGATAGAGGTCGAGGTAGAATACAGGGTTATACAGCCCAAGGCGGGGGTTTGGTTCATACCAGTTGATAGGGACGAGCCTGCAAGGTTCGTATACACTCAGGGGGAGCCGGAGGACACCAGGTACTGGCTTCCGACGTACGACTACCCTAACAGGAAGGCCACAGTAGAACTCTCGATTATTGCTCCCAGGGGTCTCGCTGTCGTGGCCAACGGAGTCTTGATGGGGAGTGAAGTCATCGGGGATGACGCTAAATGGACTTTCAGGCTCGACTCGAAAATTCCCGCCTACCTTATAGCCTTCGCGGTCGGGGACTTCGCGGTCAAGGAGGAGAAGCTTGGCAACATACTCTTACAGTACATAGTGCCGAGAGGAAGAGAGGGAGATATGGAGAGGAGCTTCAGGTATACTAAAGACATGATAAGGTTCTTCGAGGAGTATACCGGTGTCAAGTACCCGTACCCGAAGTATAGTCAGGTCTGTGTCGACGAGTTTGTCGCGGGAGGCATGGAAAACGCCTCAATAACCATACTTACGAGTGCGACCCTACACGACGAGCTGGCACATGTGGATTTCAGGAGTGAGCCGCTTGTGAGCCACGAGTTGGCGCATCAGTGGTTTGGGGACCTGGTGACGTGCCGTGACTGGTCGCACATCTGGCTTAACGAGAGCTTTGCAACCCTCATGGAGGCGCTATGGAGGAGAAAAGAGCTCGGCGAGGACGAGTTTGTCTACGACCTGGTGAGTATGCTTGACTCTTACCTGGGCGAGTATGAGAGGTATTCGCGTCCGATCGTGACAAGGGTATATAAGTATGCGGACGAGGTCTTCGACGCGCACAGCTACCCTAAGGGTGCCCTGGTTCTGTGGACTCTAGCGAATATTATAGGCGAGGATAACTTTAGGAGGGGGATAAAGGCCTACCTGGAGGCGAGGCGTGAGTCCACTGCTGACACGGATGACCTCAGGAAGGCTCTCGAGAATACAGCTGGAGTCAGCCTAGACTCCTTCTTCGAACAGTTTGTGTATAATGCGGGACACCCGTCCCTCACGGTTTCGTGGAGGTGGGAGGAGAAGGAAAAGGTATTGGAGCTAAAGGTTGTACAGGGTCAGGGCGAGGATTCCCTTCCAAAGTATACATTACCATTAGAGGTAGTGTTTAAGGGTGAAGGGTGGGAGACGCGTAGAAAATTCGAGATTCGCGAAAAGACACATGTTTTCTACGTGAGGCTTGACTCCAAGCCTGACTGTGTATGCGTCGACCCGGATTTCAAGGTTTTCAAGGCTCTATCGCTTGACGTGGGCCCGGACGAGGTTTTACGAGTGGTGAAGGGCTGTGGGAAGCTTTACCCACGAGTGATTGCAATGCGAGAGCTTGGGAAGAAGGGGAGCGCACGGCATGTCGAGGAAATCAAGCAGATACTCGTGAACGAGGACGAGTTCTGGGGTCTGCGTGCGGAGGCTGCAGGCGCTCTCAGGAGGATTGGGGGTTTCGCAGCCAGGAAGGCTTTGCTGGACTCCCTTAACGTGGTTAAGAACCCCAGGGTTAAGCGTGCAGTCATAAGGGGCTTATCCGCTTTCAGGGATGAAGAGGTAGCTAGAAAACTCTCAGAAATCTTGTCGACTACAACCGAGAGCTACTACGTGAGGGCAGAGGCCGCTATATCGCTCGCGAGGACTGGTTATAAGGGTGCCTTGGATGAGCTCAAGAAAGCCCTGGAATACCCCTCACATAACCACGTTATTGCCGCGAGCGCTCTTGAGGGCATGGGTATAATTGGAGACCCTGAGGCTCTCGATGTAATACTGAGCTATGCCTCGCCCGGGAAACCGTTACAGCTCAGGACAGCGGCTATCAGGGCCTTAGGATACTTCACGCCAAACCAGAAGATAATCGACGCTATGGAGCAGGCTTCACGAAGCCAGCACCCCCACATACGGCTGGCCGTCACAGTTGCAGCCACAAGGTCGTTGAGCCCGAAGTACCTCTCCATCCTTGAACAGTTGAAGAACGATGTCTCCGGGAGGGTTGCCAGGTCGGCAAGAGACGCTGCTGAAGCAATCAAGAAGAGCATGGAGAGGGGAGAGGAGTACAGGAAGCTCCGGGAGGAGTTGGACAAGCTACAGGAAGAGGAGAGGAGACTCTCGGAGAGAGTTGAAAAACTCGAGATGCGTGGAGCCTAGCTTTAG
>NZ_JBMFLX010000166.1:0-2561 GCF_049970975.1 Infirmifilum sp.
GCTGTTAAAGGCGGGGATGTGCGCCTGTTTAGGAGCCTTGAGGAGTGGGCCCAATGGCTGTCCTGGGCTTCGGTGGTGCTGAGTGAGGAAGACTACCTGGTAGCCGCTGTGCACGCTCTCCGGCTTGCGCATGAGTTTGCGGCAACTGACTATGGGACGGCTAGAAGGAGAGACTTGGGTCAGCTGTGGACTGATACTATTAGGGGTCTTCTGGGAGAAATAGCTTTTGTTAACTGGCTTAAGGATAGGTTTGGGGTTCAGGCCGAGCTGGATTTTAGGAGAGGCAGGCTTGAGGAGTTCCTACCCTCAGACATAAGGAGCGTTTCCGGCAGGAAGCCCAATCTCAGGATAAGCATAAAGACAACGAAGCTGGACGGGATATGGCTCGACATCCCAGGCGCCCAAATTCGGCATTCTGACATCTTCGTCTTTGTCCGTATAGGCGTTACTAGAGAGCACTTCATAGCGTTTCTCAAAAAGATAAGTGCGATAAGGGAGAAGATCCTCGGGAAGGCACTTGAGCTCAAGATAATCTCGGGTAAGGAGCTGGAGGAGATTTGGGGAAGAATACCTGAGTTTAGTAGCATCCCTGCTTACATAGCAGGCTTCTTCGATAAAAGACAGTACACTGACAAGCTTGAGAGAAAGCAGATGGTAGTTCTTGAGGTTGGTGGGGATATTAAAGGCATAAGGAGGCGGAGGCTTGTCATCAACAGGTTTCTTGGTTTCTGGGATCCACGCGATAGCAAGTAAAAGGAGCTGGTACTTAAAAAGTATTCCGAGCTGAACCCATCAGCTAGGATAAGCCATGATGTGGACATCGAGTTCGAGGGGATTGGAAGTTTCAGCAGAGAGCTTCACTTCATAGCAAGCTCAGGGGTTCTAAGTAAGTTTAAGGAGGACTGGGAGAGCATCATAAGAGCACTCTAGAAGCCGTGGCTCAGCTCTTCGAGAACCTCCGCCAGCGCCTCCGCCAGCCTCTTGGAGACCAGCGGGGGCACAGCCTCGCCTATCTGCGCCCGCACCTCGGTTCTCGACCCGGAGAAGAGGAAGTTGTCGGGGAATGTCTGCAACCTCGCCCTCTCCCTCAGCGTTAGCGTCGCTCTGCTCCTCTCGTAGTGGTAGCCGTGCGTCCCGCCGCCGCCGTAGGCCACGACCGTGTATGCCGGCTTGAGGGGGTGGATCCTCCTGTAGATAAGGCTGATGCCCCTCCCCTCGACCTCCCACTCGGTGCCGCGCACGAACTCGTGGTTCTCGCCCGGCGGGATCCTCCTCATCCTCTCCGCCACGGTCGCGTCCTCGCTGGGCGGGTCGGTGGTTCCGTCGGGGAGCCTGAGGCTCGACACGGGGACTCCCCAGTACCCCAGCTCCCGTAGCACGGTCTCGTGCTGCCTGAGAGCCTCCTCCAATTCCTCTTCTGACACGCGCCCGGCTCCGTTGACCGCTAGGTAGTCCTTCACCACATCGAAGGAGAGCTTGTCCCACACCTCCCGCTTCCACCTTAGAGCCGTCTCAGTCCCCACCTCCTCCCACACCCCGCGCCACTCCTCCATCACCTCCCTGTACTTCTCGCCGAGCTCGTCCAGCCTCCTGCCCTCGAAGACCTCGAGCGGGGTAAGCGGGTACTTGCGGAAGAGCCACCCCTCCCCGCCCAGCGCCCTCTCGAGCCTGGCCCTCAGCCTCCACAGGCGGGTCAGGTCGCCCCCCACCAAGTCCCGCCTCACGCCGACCACCAGCAACCTCTCGCGCCTCTGCGGGACGCCCAGCCTCGAGAAGTCCGCTACGCCCGCGTACACTATCTCGTAGCCCTCCCTCGCTTCTGGGTCTCCGAGGCCGGGGATCGCCCTCTTGACCTCGGGCCACCGCAACTTCAGGTTCCTGAAGTCCTCGAGGATCACCCTGTACGCGAGCCCCCTGTTCGCGCTCACGAGACCGGGCACGTTCTCGAATACGAACACCTTTGGCTGGAGCTCCGCGAGGGCCCTGACGAAGTGGGCGTAGAGCCTGCCCCTAGCCACCTCTATCCCCCTCCTGTCCCACTCTGGCCCCCGCGCTATCGAGAAGTCTTGGCAGGGCGGTCCGCCTAGGACGAGGTCGGCGCCGGCGTCCCTGAGGCGGGAGAACGACACCCGTTGCACGTCGCACGCCAGCACGGTGCCCGGCTCAGCCTCGGTCACCTCCCCGGCCCGGCAGACCTCGTGTCTCAGACCGAAGTTCCTAGCGTAGGTCCTCGTCGCGGGCTCGAGGACGTCGTTTGCGAACAGTATCCTGTACCTCCCATCTTGGGCGAAGCCCCAGTCCAGACCCCCCGCCCCGGAGAACAGGGAGACCACGCTAAACGCGGTCACGTCGCCCGGTCCCCGCCACCCGTTCCCTTAACGGCCGAGGAGACCATGGACTTCTCGGCCAGCCACGACAGCACTATGTTCCTCACGACCTCGGCGTCTCCGCTACCCATGACCCCCTTGAGTCTCTCGATGAGACTCCACTGCTCCTCGGTAAAGGTCACTTGGACCCTCTTTACCCTACCTCGCGATCTAGTGTGTTTCACAAAACACACC
>NZ_JBMFLX010000167.1:0-2466 GCF_049970975.1 Infirmifilum sp.
TGTGGGTCTGATCTTAAAACCTGGTTATTAAGATTTCTATCACCAGGTTTTAATACACCCGCTAGCCAAACGCCGAGTCGCTGAGACACCGCGGCAGATGTCGGTAGCGTTATACGGGTGTCCAAGTTGTAGGGACAGTTGAGCGCGCCCGAGGTCTCGGCTCGCGAGAGTAGCCGAGTGCCCTGTGGTGTCGAACACCGGCGTGGCGCGGGGGCATAAGCACCTCGTGCTGGGCGGTCGCAGTCTGGACCGGGTGGACCCCGGCCGGTTCGTCATGGTGAAGGTAGACGGCCACGAGCTGTTGCTGCGGAGACCCTTCACTGTCTACGACTACGACGAGGAGAGGGGGTCCTAGAGACCCTCTACAAGGTGACTGGTAGGGGTACTAGAGCGATGGCCGAGCTAAGGGAGGGCGACGTTGTCAGCGTACTCGGCCCGATTGGGAGGGGGATCCCCTGGACTGCCCCGGTAAAGCGCTACTCCTCGCGAGGGGTGTAGGGCTCCTACTACTTCTTCACGGCCTGCTCCGTGCCGGACATCCCCTTAGTTGTTGTTGAGGAATCGGGGTGTTGGATAGAGATAACCCAGCGTTATGTCGGGACCTTTCCACTTAAGGTCTACAATATGGGTAGTAGCTATAATAAGGGCGGTTGGGTGGTTTAATCTGAGACTTTTCCTCTTCTTCTTTCTTCTTTTTCAAGGCACTCGTTATGGTGTTAGTTCTTGAAAGCGTCTTGAAGAATGCTCTTTACTCTGTCTCAATTTTCGTCGTAGGGGGTGAACTCCATAGGAGACAGTACTACCGCACCGTCTGACAAGGGCTATGAGGTCGCTAGAATCACTGTGTAGCGGTATTATGCGAGAGACTTCGTAGCTGCGCCCGTCAGGCAGGTTTCCTCACTTAAGGCTAGGCCAGACTTAGTGGCCATGCCGGTTGGTAAGGTTGCTTGGAGACCCCTATACAGCAAGGCAGTAGTAGCTGAGGTAGAACCCCGTAGCGAGGTTGCAACACACAGAGCAAATAGTGAGGAACCGGTTTAAGGAGTCTGTTAAGGGCTTCGCTGAGGTCCACGTGTGGGTGAGCGAGGAATGCTTCAGCATGCTTAAGCAACTCCACGACCAACACCCGGAGGCGCACGTCAAGATCAGGATACACGGTGTGGGATCGAGGAAGTTCGGGCAGGGAGCCCCTTAACCCCAAATAGGTTGAAGAAGGTAAATCTCCAGTAAAATATTTTTGGAAACAGCCCTCGAAGATGCTTGTTTGCGATAGCATTATTCAAGCCATTCCGAAACAAAATACCTGTTTAAAAACTTTTGCGACAATTGGATGAGTTATTTTAACCTCTTAAAGCAAAGTAGGATTGGGTTATGTGCGGCATGGGTTCGATCGTTGTTGATGTTGAGGTATATGGGCCTCGGGGTGGAGCTAGGCTAAGGGCTTTAGTTGACACAGGTTTCTATGGGGATATCATTACCACTCCGGAGAAGGTTCAGGGGCTGGGTATAGAGTATAAGTATGAAAGGTTTAGGAAGCTTCCAAATGGCGAAGTAATCAAGGTTAAGTATGGTGGTGGGGAGATAAGGGTGGAAGACTCTGTGACCCACGGGGATATCGAGGTGTGGCCGGATCTCAAGCTACCTACAAACATAGATGCATTACTAGGTGTAACGGCTCTCGAGAGACTGGGGTTTAGAGTGGATCCAAAAACTGGAAGGCTGGAGAAGGTGGAGCTATATCTCCTGTAGCCCCCCACTAAAACTGTTGCTGGTCGAATCAAGCTTCTCGAGTGTTTTGCAACAACGCTGAGAGGAGCCATTCACCACAAGCGTATTTGTGCATGGAACAGTTCCCAACCCCTTAGGACATTTGCTGTACAGGATTCCGGAGAGCGAGGTTCGGAGGATCGCCGAAGGTATTCCAGCAGGGGGAGTCAGGGCCGCTGTCTATGCCCGGGTGAACTCCAGCGACCAGAAGAGCGACCTCGAGAGGCGGGTACCTGCCGCTAGCAGCCCTAACAGCCTTGATCTTAACCTCTCTAACCCACCTAGAGAGAGTAGAGTAGCTTATACCTAAACTCTGATAAGCCCCCTTAGGCCTCAGCAACCTCCCAGACACGAGGGCGTCGATAAAAACAAATAAACCAGAGCTCACAGACTCTACGTCTCTCCACTAATTACGAAGCAGCCCTCGTTAAGGATGTAGACCCTGTAAGAGACCCCTAGCGCGTTTTGTCTTCTCCTCGACTATCAAAGTCGCTAAAACGGGCTCCCCTAGCTTACTCACCGCCTTGATCACCTCCATAGACTCCACGCGGCTCATGTTAGGTCTCAAACCGGTGAGAAGAACCCACTGAAGATCTCCACTCGGTCTCGACGCTCTCAGCGGTATATGAGCCTGAACTCCCGCCTGACCCTCCTCAGACTGAAGCCCCGTAACTCCATTGAGATACCCGTCCACAACGC
>NZ_JBMFLX010000168.1:0-2426 GCF_049970975.1 Infirmifilum sp.
TGGAGGAGATGTGGGTGGAGGTTCTTGCACACGTGTGGAACGCTGTGAAGTGGCGTAAGATTAGGGGCCGTAAGCACATCGACGTGTTTGAGCACCGCGTAGAATACGCGAAGTACGAGTCAGACCCGGCGTCCTTCCTGCAGCGACTGGCGAACGCCTTGTCGATCCAGGGGGTCGTCGTGCCGGTGGAGACTCTTGAAAGACTGCGGGGGTGTAGCGACCTTGCAATGGACGTGGTTCGGCGATGGACAAAGGTTATTGTGTTGAAAGCCTCGGTTAAGTCCCGTGAGCTTCGTGGGAAGTCCACAGCTGTGGTCGAGGGTGATGAACAGTCCCCGGATGAGCCGAGCGGGGAGGGGGAGGAGAAAAGGGGTGAGGTGAATGGTAGTTAGGATTACTGGTCGTTTAAAAGCGTTGACACCTGTTTATCATGGTGGGAACGAGAAGACGGGCTCCGTCGTCCTGTTGAATCGTATCAAGTTCATCGTGGATGGAAGGCCCACCGACGTCCCGATCATATCGGGAAACCAGGTACGCGGTAGGCTTAGGAGGCTGCTGTCGCATGACTTCCTAAACCTGGTGGGCTACCAGCTTGACCTTGAGAAGAAGGCCGACCAGAAGCTGTACCACACGTTGTTCGCGGGTGGCGTATTGACGGAGGTGGAGGAGTCGGAGAGCGCCGTGGTGGATCTATCGTTGAAGTCCCGCGTGGTTAAATACATCCTCCCTGTCAGGCTCTTCGGTGCGTCATATGCGAATCAGATGGTTGAGGGCCGTGTACGCGTCATGCATGCTTTACCAATCTGTAAGGAGCTTGTAGAGTATACAGGGATTCCAAGCAACACGTCCTTCTATACGTTAATTAGTAGGGCGTTCCAGACACGGAGAGACGAGTTGCGTGCTAAACGCGAGGAAAATGAGGAGGCCGTGCAGATGCTGGTTGAGTACGAGTGCTTCGCGCCTGGCACCGAGTTCTACCACGAGCTTATACTCGACTCAAGCGACCCAATCGACCTCGCAACGCTCTACCGAGCCGTGAAGCTGTGGACTGAACAGCCATTCATCGGCGGAAAGTCGAGTGTCGGCTTCGGAAGACTAAGCATTAACTATGAGTGGCCTTCAAACGCGAGCGACCAGCCCTACCTTGACTTCGTCAAGAATAACAAGGATGAGATATTGAAGGTCATTGATGAGCTGAAGCAGAGGCTGTGACCACAGCTGTGGTGGATGATGGAACCCGTAAAAATAACGTTTTTCATGAGGACGCCTATCTCGCTAGCATTCCCGTGGATGAGCCTTGACTCACTCGTGGTTCACGTCCTTCTACAGGAGAGGCTTGGGGACAACTACTATACTCTCCCCTCGAAGACGCCGTCAAACATTGTCGATGATGTGATAGGGGAAGTGCCCTTGAAGCGGTGGCGGGACTTGTTCGTCGCCTCAGTCTCACTAATTGATGGAGAGCCCTCCGTCTTCCACTACTACAAGCGTGGGGACTTCCCGTTCCCGCGAGGAAAGATCTCGCGTGGCAGGGGCTTCTTCAAGGACTTCATGCTGAAAGCAGTATACATCCCTGCCAGGACTGTTACGTTCTACGCGACAGGGGAGGCCGAGGAGCTTCGCAGACTATTGAACCTGGTTCCAGCCCTAGGCAAGGAGACGAACATCGGCTTCGGCTGGGTCAAGAGAGTTGTAGTTGAGGAGACTGATGAAGAGTACGGGCTAGTCAAGGACGGCCTTGCAATGCGCCCCATCCCCGTCGAGTACGTTAAACACTACGAGGACTCCGCGCCCCTCGCGTACAAGCCACCGTACTGGGCCCGCGAGAACGTCCGCACCTGCGTCGTGCCCTTCACCCAGGTGAAACTATAATAACTGTGAACCCGGTGAGGATTACGTATGCCAATACCCGAGGAGCTGTACAAGGTCATGATGTTTGAGCCCATAGATGTACCTAGGCTTATACCGCTACTCCTAGGGGAGGAGGACGTAAAGGAACGGATAGTTGATATACTATTCTGTGGGAGAATATACTACGAGCGTATGAGGAAGAATGCGATATTGTTCCTTCGCTTCGAGGGAGAAGATGATGGAGTAACGCTCTTCCGAGAACTAGGCTCTGTGATCCTTAACCACCTCGACGAGATTGCGAATGTGTTTGGGAAGACGGAGCAGTGGAGGGAATCCAAGAGAGCCGATATATTAAAAGCATTAGAGAAAGAGCCACCATCAAGCTTCTCGCTCTCGCATGGGCGCGCATTCATCATCCTTACAATAGCCCCAACCAAGAGGAGCTTCACCAGCACAGAAATCGAGCTACATCTCTTTTCCCTACCAGAGGAGCTTCTCCAGAGGATTGCACGTGAAGTTCTACCAATTGCCGAGAAGTGGTGCCGGGCGCGCCAAGGGTCGGTGATCAGCAAGGC
>NZ_JBMFLX010000169.1:0-2362 GCF_049970975.1 Infirmifilum sp.
CCTTCGTTAATTCCTTACCCGTAAAACCCACCTCGGGTGGTGGATTATAAACAACTGCAGACTTTCCAATAGGTAAACCATGCCTGAGGGCGAGGTCCAGCTGTCTCCCTGCTACGAAAATCACTAAGTCCGAGCGAAGCAGGGCGAGCCGATACAGATACTTAGCGTTATGCAGTACGCCCGTAAATAATGCCCTGACTAGGCTCCTATTCTCAAGGAGCTCTACGAGTATATCAGAACGCAAGCTCGGGCCCAAATCGCTCAATACCACAGAGGTGTAGGTTAGGAGCTGGTTGTTGTGGATGTGGAGCACCACCCTTACCCTCGGATTAAGGAACTTGGCTAAAACCGCGAGGGGGGTGGGGCTGTGAGACGGAATATAGACTACGTCGGCCCACCTAACGAGGCCTTCTAAACCGCCCATCCCCACCACCGTCATAGACCACTCAAGCGGCTTAACCCACCTAAGAGGCTCCCAATAAACATACCTACAACACCTGAGAACATCCGCCGGAGGCTTGGGCGTCCCCGACACCACAGTTATATCAAATACATCGGCAAGATAGCGCCTCAAGAAGAGGTACGTAGCCAGTTCCGCCCCGCTACCCTCGGGCCAGAAACGCCGGGTGAACACAAGAAGCCTAGGCCTCACCAAAGCCAGGGAAGCCGCCGCAATAAGAAGCCGAAGCCCCGGGCCCTATCCCACAGAGCTCTGTACGGCGACAGGAACGGCTCCCGCCTAAAGGCCTCCTCGACATCACGCCCACTAAAGCTTAACAATCCAGAGCCAGTTGTAGCTACTACCCTATCCTCAAGGACATCAACACTGGCGAAATGATTGTATCCGGTCGAGTTAGCATCAACATGGAGCGGGTACCAAGTCCTCAAGTCCCTAGACACGATAACGGCGGTAGGCGCACCAAGGACACCCACGTACGTATCGCCGACCCTCCTTAAATCAGTAAACTGGGCAAAACCACCAACGCGCGGCTTTAGGAAGATGAAGCGAAACCTGCCATCCTCATAAACCCCAACACCACCACGGGCAATACCGCTATCGAAACCAAACACGTACCTTCCGCCCTCTACAAGCACAGGGACAAACTGCCACGGACCCCTATACAAAGCCCTCCAGCCCCTACCACCATCGCCAGAGACAGCCACCCTCACTACATTACCATCCCCCAAAGTCGCAATGAGCAAGCCCCTCTGTTCATCATAGGCTATGTAATGGAAGTGCCTTGATGATGGGTCAATCTCGGTATTCGTAACGAGCCTAACGAAGGACTTCAAATCCTCCGAGAAGTAAATCCCAGTGGGAGGCTCGCCATATTCCTGCACATAAACACCACTGCGAGTCGCCACGGCATGCCAAAACCAATTACCGGGCTTAGCCGCCAGCAATAACTTAGCGTCGTTGCCGGAGACGAGGTAGAGGGAGTTGCCTGCTGATACCAGGAGATCACCCCTACACACGAGGATAAGGCAACTAGGCTCTTTGAAGCTCACCAGAGGCTCCAGAGAACCCCTTCTAAACCTCGAAACAACACATGAAGATCCATCAGAGTATGTAACATAGGCTTCGCCACCACAAACCTTAACACTTAGAACCCTACCCATGCCTCACAACTTTATAGGCTAGTAGATAGCCTCTATCAAGCACTCCGAAAAACCTAAGCAGAGGAGCAAACAGCCTGAGGAGAGAGCCAGCGAGCATCCAGACACGGCTCGGATACGCTAGAACCTCTCCACCATCAACTCTAACAAGAATGAAACCCCTCAGGAGATACCTGTAAACGTTATACCCAAGAGATGTAAGCACCCTACCCCCTAGCCTAGAGCCCGGTAAAGCCATGACTATAAGCCCGCCATCCCTAACCATAGACTCAAGTCTCCTAATCAAGTCAGCATCTATGATACCGTGGATACTCTCAACAGCAAGAACAATATCAAAACACCCAGCGCACTTAAAAGACCTGATATCCGAGACGTGGAGCTCACTATAAACACTAAGACCCCCCGCGAAGCTAACCTTAACAGGGTCAACATCAATACATACAATACGGTCAACACCCAGATATCCCCTCAACACAACACCCCAGAAGCCGAGACCACAACCGACATCAAGAACGCTCCTAGGCTTAATACCCTTAAGAAGACCCTATTATCTAAGGCTCGATCCCCGGGCTATGGAAAACCTGAGTATATTCTTGGTCGTTTTTTAGAGTTATCATAGAAGCCATAGATCCGTCATCCAGCGAAGCTTTACCACTAGCGCACTGATACAGTTTGGTATCAGTCCTTATAATTGTCTTAATTAACTTCCGTAGGCTCGCAACCCATATTCTCATATTCGATAGCA
>NZ_JBMFLX010000170.1:0-2341 GCF_049970975.1 Infirmifilum sp.
AGAGACTACGGTTTTGTCAACACCCTCTACATTTGGCAGAGAAACCTCTTGCTTATGGAAGCTAGGGTTCGTAGACCTGAGCTTTCGCTATTAGACAATCTAGGGCCTGCCAACCTGGTAGCCCTACATAGAAAATCGCTAAGGCATTATCACATCGATAAAGTGCTTGTCAAAGACGTGCGACACGTGTATGAGAAGTTTGATGCGATGTTCATCTACAAGAGACTTAGATGGTATTACAATAGCAATGACTCACTAGTGATCAATAAAGACTACCTCACAGCTCTCTTGGTAGCACCTCTAACAGTAATAGCAATGGCATTCCTTACAACATATCTGGGACCACCTATATTATTCCTGTTAATAACATATGCCATTCTCACGATACTAACAGAGAAACTTGCAGAGAATCGTGAACCTCATCAAGAGATAGTAGTCGGGATAATCGGACTACCAATATTAATCTTGCTCAAGAGTATTCTCTCCTACGTGATCACGGCTGAAACAATGAAGAGAAGGATTTGTGGAAGCGTGAAGAGAAGATGATTGTAATCACCTCACATGACGAATTCTATGAGAACGTAATCAGAAAGTTATCAAACGAACGTTTAGCAAGAAGAATCGCTACAGTAGTTTCTGCTAAGCATAGAAGTAATGACTGGAAGTATTTTGAAAACGCCAAGATAAACTTGCTATTACTTCATGGAAACCCTAAGATACGTAAAAAGTACATTGAGTTCATGGAAATCCTTAAAGCGGTTTCGCTTTTACCCCAAGAGGGTTACGCGCTGATAAAGGTACATCCATTTATAACTCATTTAGGTAACGATGTGGATATACTTGTCGAGAAGAAAAACTTAGAAGCTGTGGTTAAGCATCTAAGTAGAGAGCTTCAAGTAGAGAGCATCATTGGAAAATCTGGGAAGGGCGTCACATTATTGCTAAATGACATGGAACTACGAGTAGATATTTACAACGAGGTAGGCTGGGGAGGTCTTAAAGTACTAGACGTCTCTCTTGCTAGTCCCACAACAAGGAGGGTAGTAAGGCTTGTGAACAGTCTGGAAATCTCCGTGATCAGAGAGGATATAGACTTAGCTATATTGATTGCTCACATATTTGAAAGCGAGGGTTGGGTTACACTTGGTGACCTATTGAAATTGCTTCTTTTAAACCCAACGAATATGAGTGCCTCTGTCGAGAGCGTAAAAACGTATTTGAATATTGGAAGGCTTTATTCATACCTAGTGGCTATGTTAAACAATGAGGATGTCATTTCAAACATATTTCAGTATGGAAAGGCCCGGATCCCCATTAAATACTTACTACTAACTTCAGTCTCAACTATACTTGCAAATCTTAGAGCTAGAAGGGTCGATATGAAAGGGTATTACTGGGAAGTAAAGAGGCCGTTTCTGGAGGTTTTAAGATATGGACTTACTACTTAGCGGCTTTCATGCAGAATACTTTTTAGAAGGCCATGCTAGGATTTTTCTCGAGCTCTCCAATCTTCTCACATTTATGTGGAAACCCGACAAAGTACATGTCACTAACGTAAATCAGGGGGGTATAAGCGTTAACTTGGTAATATCTAGTCTCTATGCTTACCTCTCTAAGCGTGTAAATACTGTGATCGAAGTATATGACAATATGTACCCATTAGATGAGCTGATCGGCGCAGTTTTGAGAGGTCTGAGGAAGGCCGAAGTCGTAGTGCTCTCCTGGAAACCTCATCCATCGTTTTCAATAATTCAGAATAGGATTTTAGACAAGATTAGTGGTTACAACAGTAAGCTTATATCATTTGCCTATTCGCTCAATTACCTGGAAAAAGTTTTAAAAAGCTTAAGATTAAAAGATGAAAGTTCCGAGGTAGTAATCCTAAATCCTTGCTGTGATATAGACAGAGGTTCTTTGAAATTAATTAAGGTTCTACCACCAGTTCACAGCATTTTCCTACAGAAAGGATCTAAGGTTCTCAGAGAGAGGAGTGTCGATAGAGGTCGCGTAACCTTCAGGTTTATGGGAAGATTTCAGGGAGGAAGAGGAATTAAGGAGGTCATCACAGCATTTAAAAGGTTCAAGATTAAGAGACCTGAAGCAAGAGCTAAGCTTATCATAGACTCATTTAGTGAAGATAAAGAGACAAAAGAAGTATTTAAGCTTTATGGAGACGATGTTCACATAGTTATAACTAACCCGATAAAGCGTGTTAAAGAGGGTGCTTCAAGTCCTAGACAAATAATCGAGGAGATTGCCTACAAATATGCTTATAGTTCCTACGTCGTACTTCCCTATACAAGACCTGTTCACATAACCCCTTCTCTAACATTACTTGAAG
>NZ_JBMFLX010000171.1:0-2332 GCF_049970975.1 Infirmifilum sp.
CTGTGTTACTACTTGTTAGCCACTCACAGTTTACGGTTCTTGTAAGCTGGGAAGGGTATTCGAAGAACTTGCACCTGTTGGGGAGGCACCTCTAATAGGCTTTGAATACTAGGTTGAACAGGTTTTTGAGTACTAGCAGCCTTGCCGTGCTACTGGCCTCTCCTATGTTGACTATGTAGCCGGAAACACTCACAGTGTTAGGGTTTTCCTGAAATGTACGAAGGATTCCTTTCAGGTAGCCTGGTAGTAGCACCATGTCCGAATCTTGCGCTAGCACTGCATGAGAGGCTTTCCGCGGTTCGTGGTGAACCTTTAATAAGTCCCTAGCTTTATACATCCTTTGATGACGCAGAGTGTATTTGTCACTGGCTTCGACCCCCTTGCCTATAGGCGTCCCTTATTTGCAAAAAAAGCTATTCCAGGCCTGAAAATTATCTCATACAAATATCTCATTAACAGGTTTGGAAAGTTGAGGTACATTCCTTTAAAAATGGTGCCACGAATTGCAAAAGTTGAGAGTTTATTCACAAAACTCAGCACAAGCGGAGGGGATCGCTACGTAAGTGCGCTGTTGCGAGAGTTTTTCAGCCGGGTGGCACTCACAGGCCTGAAGGTAGACCTTGTGATCGCCCTAAACCCCTATCTGGCGTCACGTAGGGTGTGGGGAGACAATGCCACCATTATTGTAGACTGGATGGACGTCTGGATGGATCCCCAGGGATCTATCCACCCGCTGGACGTCAGGATCCTGCGGGAGGCCGACGGCATAATATTCTGGGGCAGACCTCTAATGGAGGTTGCAGCGCGTAAGCTCGGGCTCCAACGCTTCACTTATATACCTTATGGAGTCGATCCCTTGTTTAATCCGCCACGCTTTGGCGACGCTAGGCTCTTCAGGGAAAGGTACCGGCTCGGTGACAGCATTGTTTTCATGTACAGTGGCGGGATATGGAAGGTGAATGGGGTAGATCTCCAGGGTACTGACCGAATGCTGGCAGCCTTCGCGTCTGCCGCGAGGAGGCTCAAGAATGCCGTCTTAGTGCTGCAGGTCTCAAGGATGGACAGCGCAACTCTGCGTGCCGTTAAGGCGCTGCGTGGGCGCGTAAGGGTTTTGGGCCCCCTCCCCTACGCCAGCTTCCTGAGGCAGAGCGCCTTCGCCGCGGCTGATGTCCTCCTCGCGCCCAGCAGCAGGCACCCCACGGCTTTCTATGCCGAGCGCATGAAGCTGTTCCAGTACATGGCGGCGGGAAGAGCTATACTGGCAGAGCGGACCCCTGGAGCTACTAGCGCTTTGGGGGATGCTGCCATGTATGTCGAGCTGGGGAGCACGGAGAGACTCGTCGAAGCCATGGTAGAGCTTGGAGAGAATAAAGAGCTGAGGGAAGAGCTGGGGGCAAAGGCACGCGAGAGAGCCCGCCTCTTCACGTGGACAAGGCTGGCGCCTAAGTACGCTGAGTTTGTACGTAGCATAAGAGAGGGTTAATATGCCGGTATCCGAGCCTCCTTCGTGTATGAAGACTCTCAGCGTGATCATCCTTTCGAAGAATAACGGAAGGACTCTCGGCTACACGTTGTTAAGCGTACTGCGCGCCGCGGTGCCCGAGGGCTGGGAGAGAGAGATCATTGTAGTAGATGCTCGCAGCAGTGACAACACGCCGAGGATACTTGAGGCCTTCAGGAAGTACATCCGGGTGATTCACGATGAGGGAAGGGGGATTGGAATAGCTAGGAACATAGGGGTTTCCTCGGCGAAGGGTGAGATAATCTGCTTCGTTGATGCCGATTGCGTGGTGGGCAGAGATCACTTCGTGAGGGTCGTAAACGCAATAGAGGACGGGGGGGCAGAGCTGGTGGACGTGAAGGGTGGGAAAGGGGTTGCGGAATCCCCCGTTGAGGAGCTTGAGCAGAAGGTGTGGGAATGGGGGAGGGCCTATTCGAGTGAGCTTGCCAGGGATAGGTGCTTTGCCGGCGGCTCCTTCATCTCGTTCAAGCGGGATGTTTTTGAGAGGATCAGAGGGTTCTGGGAACACCCTCCCTATGGAGCTGATGACTTGGACTTCAGCTACAGGGCTTACCGCTCCGGCTTTAAGATCTCCGTGGTATCCTCACTTGGATCCTACTGTAGGCACAGAAGGAGCCTATTGGATCTCGTTAAGCAGCAAATGGGGTGGGGAAGAGGGTACGCTCATGTGATAATCAAGTACAGGACTCATTATGATTTCTGGAAGTGTTATAGATGGTCCCATATAGTATACAAACTACTTGGAAAATTCATTTACCTTTACCCAATCTTTGCATGCATTTTAGCGCCCGTCAAGGGTTTGTACCTCGC
>NZ_JBMFLX010000172.1:0-2316 GCF_049970975.1 Infirmifilum sp.
CGAATACCTGAATGTACAGTATGCTAGGTGTCCAAAATGCGGGGTGGTAGATAGGCAGTTGAACGCTGCCTTAAACCTGCTCAAGACCCAAGATGAATCCTTGTGGTTCGAGGAGGATAGCCCAGTATATGTAGCCATGAGGCGGAACGGAAGAGTTATGAATCCTAATCCGCAGAGCAGAAACTGGGAAGTTAGCTTATCATCAATAAGTTAACAGAACCCTGAGATCCAAACCAATAAGAACCCCCTCCTTCAACTTTTCCTTGGGTGCCCCCCTTGAGCGAGTCTCTGAAGGCGGCGTACAACGCCCTCCTGAGATCTGGCTACCAGCTCTCACCTGATGCTTTCCAGCTCCTCAAGGAGATCAAGGAACCCGAGTTGTTGGTCTCAAACCTGCTCAAACAGCTCGAGTCTCTAGAGAAGAAGCCACTCATAATAGAGCGATCTCACTTGGAGCCCCTCCTCAGGATTGGTGCCCCAGCCCCGGCTCCAGCTCCCTCTAAGCCATCCCTGACCCATTCAATCGAGGTGATAAGCGGCTCTGATGGTCAGTACATAGAGGGCACTATCCATGACTTCAGGCGCTACTTCCTAGATCGGTTCAACCGCCTTAAGGACATGCTCAAGTCGAGGGCTGACATGAGAGACGCCGTGACCCCTTCCACAATCCCCGAGGTGAACAAGCACACAAGGGTAAAAGTCATCGGGATGATCTCCTCCAAGAAGGAGTTCAAGAACGGTGGCGCGATCATCGAACTCGAGGACGATCTCGACACGATCAGGGCCTCTTTCAGGGGCGACGAGCTGAAGAAAAAGGTTTCCAGGGCAATGCTGGACGAGGTCGTTTGCGTCTTCGGCACAACCTCAAACGGGAAGAGCGTATTCGCCGAGGATATAGTTTGGCCAGACATAACCCCTAAGGTGAGGTCTCCGGCAGCAAGGAGAAATGTTTACGCCGTCCTCACATCCGACCTCCACATTGGCAGCAAGCTGTTCATGAGGCAGCAGTTCGAGTCTTTTCTCAAATGGCTCCGCGGAGAGAATTTTGGAGTCCAGCAGAAAGAGATAGTGGACAACATCCGGTACCTCATAATAGCAGGGGATGTGGTGGACGGTGTGGGCGTGTATCCAAACCAGGAGGAGGAGCTCCTGATAAAGGATCTGAACAAGCAGTACGAGGAGGCTGCCAATTACCTCTCCATGGTCCCAGAGCACATAAAGATCATAATAATACCTGGCAACCATGACGCCTCCAGACCGACACTCCCATCTCCTCCCATCTACAGGGACTTCGCCGCCCCGCTCTACTCCCTTAAGAACGTCATAATGCTGGGGGATCCATCGGTGGTAAAGATAGAGGACACGACCTTCCTCCTGACCCACGGTAAGAGCCTGGACGATGTGATCCCTGCCCTGCCGGACTGCAACTTCAAGGAGCCGCAAAAGGCGATGGTCGAGCTGCTCAAGTCAAGGCACCTGGCACCGACATATGGAGAGAAGACTGCTCTAGCCCCAGAGCCGAGAGACAGCCTGATAATCGATCCTGTCCCGGATGTTTTCCACGCCGGGCATGTCCACGTGTGGGGTATATCTGAGTATAGGGGGGTCCTAGCTGTAAACTCGGGCACATGGCAAGGTCAGACAAAATACCAGCTCTCCATGGGCATAGAGCCGGCTCCTGGCATTGTGCCCCTAATAAACCTTGCCAACTTCAAAGTGATTACGCTTAACTTCATTTAGGAATGTCGGGATATTGACGTTTAATGTCGAGATATTAACATTTATATTAAAAATTATATAAAAAATGCTTTGTGGCTTAATTCTTTATTGTTTGGGCCTCTCCTCTTTTTCGGTCTTTCTCCCCGGTTTCGGCATTATAGGTTTATTAGGGTGTTGTATATGTATGCTTTTGCTGTGAGTTCTCTATGTTGTCTATGTTTTTAGCCATGCAGTATTCTCCGTACTCGCGTTTGAATGCTGAGAATGCTGTTTCAGCAGCCCATCTTCTACCATAGTTTAAAAGCCTACTCCACCCTTCATCTCCTAGTTTCTTGATTAGCCTTACAGCTCTACGCCTCTCTGGAGGGCCCCTATCTGCTCTAGCGTTACATCTAGGCTTTATGATAGGCTTTATGCCCATACGCCTAAATAGCCTATAGGCTTTAGATGAGTCGTATGCTCCATCCATGATCGCTTCAGCAACCCTCCTACGCTTAGATGCCTCCTCAACTAGGGCTGGTAGCATCTCTGAATCGTGAACGTCATCCGTCGTTACCTCCATAGCTAGGATTTCCTTTGTCTTGACGTCAACCGCGA
>NZ_JBMFLX010000173.1:0-2255 GCF_049970975.1 Infirmifilum sp.
GCCTATATTATCAACTATGTAGAATTTAGAATATAGTTCGTTTTTGATTTTCTCAATGCTCTTAGCCACGCTTTCTAAATTGCTCTGTATTTTCTTCCTATCCTCATCATTCTTCGCTCGAGCAAGGCTTTTCTCGAGATCTGTTTTCGTTTTCTCTAATTCCCTCAATTGTTTTAACTGCGATAGGAATGGCTTGATTGATCTCGTAATAAGCTCATCCCTATAATGGTTTAAGTAGGAGAACGTATCTTTGTATTTGACTTTGAAATCGATTTCACTTAGCGGCTTACCTGTCTTAGGATCGTGCGGAAGTATTACGTACCTGCCTTTATACTCCACAAACCATTTCTCTACATCTTTCCCCCTAATCAGCGGGTAGACTAGGTCTGGCTCGACAACGGCCTCGACCTGTTTAACCTTCTTTTTCTGCCCGGGCTCGGGCGGGTTTGTTATCACTAGCCTGCCGTCCGGAGTTTTACCCCTAACCCGAACATAGTAGACTTGGTTAAGAGCTACATTGACTCCTGCGTGCGCCTTGTATAGCGAGGATCCCTGGGTTATCCTCCTCACATACTGGAGCATCTCCTCGGTCACCTGCATCCACGGGCTCGTCACATCGCCGTCCACGAGAGGCACCATAATAGCGTCAAACCTATCCGTCATTTTTAGTACCTGCTCGAGGGGCGTATCGGTTGGTATAGCTTTACCTGTTTTATTGACCCAGACAACGTGATTTACCCTTTTGTTCTTAGCCATGATGTTATTTACCTCCTGGCACCTGCCCGAGCCGATGTCCCTCAGCTCGCAGATCTTCTCTACAACGATGGCGGAAGTCCTGTTCACCGCCCCCTCGAACGGGTACAGGGTGACCATGTCATGGATCTTGATGATTCTGGACTTGGATGCCAGGAACCTCCTGAACCCGGCGCCCGCCTGTGTCTTGAATACGGTGAACGGCATCAGGAAGCCGTGCCTGCCCCCGGGCTTCAGGTATAGGTCGAAGCACCTTGCCAGGAAGAGCATAGCCAGATCCCGTTTAAATCCGCCGGCACCTGATCCTACAAGACCATACACATTCTCCCATAATCGCTTAGTTATCTTTCTATACTCATCAGGCAGATCCTCCCATCTTACCCATGGCGGGTTTCCGACTACGTAGTCGAATTTTCCCTTGAGCATTGGTGCGAACGCGTTTCTTAATATCGATACCCAGACATCGTTTTTGCCTTCAAGCTCAAGTCTTAGGAGTGTTTCATAGAGCTTGCCTAGGACGTTTATCTCATCGCTTGAAAACTCTTTAAATACATCTTTAATCCTGTTCTTGAAGTCCACCGCCGAGTACCTGTTCTTCAGCCCGTTTACTACCTCACTTAATATGCTTGGAAGCAAGCCCTTTTCAACGATGCTCGCAGGCAGCTGGAACTCCCCTGCAACTGTCTTCAACACGTATACGTTTCCAAATAGCGTTGCCCTCTCTTCAACCATTATGGAGTCCGCCAGGTACACGGGTATCTCTATGCTTCCCCTCCTAGGCAGGTCGGCTATCATTAGCAGGTAGTTCGTTCTGGCCGCGAGCACGGCCAAGGGGTTTAAGTCGTAGCCGACGACGTTCTCGAGTAGGTACTTCAGCATGATGTCCTCTAGGAAGTGTTCCCTAGCGTAGTCCCGGAGCCTAGCAATATACCTAACCAGGAAGGTCCCGGAGCCACACGCCGGGTCCAGAACCCTCACTTCTAGGGGCTTCAATCTATTCTCGGAGCCGAGCCTCTCAAGGCCCTCCCTGGACAGCCCCACCTCGTCCAGTAGGAAGTCCGCTAGCCAGTCCGGGGTGTAGTATTCTCCGAGGTTATGCCTGATGTCCTCTGGCAACAGGTGCTGGTAGAGCCTCTTGAGGAGGTCCCTAGCGAATTCCGGCTCGAGCTGCGGGGTAGCCGGCTCGTAGTCCGCCAACCTCCTAGCTATCTCGGCCAGCACGTCCGCCAGGCTCTGGTCTAGCTCTTCTAAGTACCAGGAGAAGTAGTCCCCCTCAAGGAAGTTCTCTATGCCGAACTGCTTGAAGGTGCCACCGCTTTCAAGGCTCGCGAGGGCCTTCTTGAGGGCATTCGCGCCGCCCCCCGTGTAGGCGTCGTCTAGCTCCGCCACGTATGACTTATAGAACCTGCCGCCGCCGTACAGGTACACCACCTCTGCGGCCAGGAGCTTGAGTATCAACGCGTAGTATGTTTGCACGGCGAATAGGAGCCTGTCATAGTCCA
>NZ_JBMFLX010000174.1:0-2193 GCF_049970975.1 Infirmifilum sp.
CGAGCTCTATAGCCGCCATCTCCCGCTTCATTACGGGGCAACTCCAGCAGTCTAAGGTAGGCGGCACGGGGAAGCTCTCGGGAAGCGTGACACAAGACACAGATCCATTTGCGGTGTGGTACTAAAAAAACCGTTTTCATTTAAGTGAAAAATCGAGGCCTCCTCCTGGCCTTAGGTATAGATATAGCTAAAAATGGGAAGGTTTTTAAAAGAATCCACGCATCCGGTATTGTTCAAGAAGCTCAGGGAGAAGTGGGTTAAGGAGTGCTGGAGGCAACTGCTCGAGCTCATGAATTTGCTCAAGAAAAGCGCCACAGATATAATAGCGACTGGCAGGAACGATAACAGTAGGTCGCTCATGGTTCACATATACAACAAGGACGTGGCCGTCATAGTGAAAGGGATTGCGAAGAGTGAGAGCGTCACGATAAACCTATCGCTGTCCGAGCTCGAGGGTGACGACATTGAGGTATCCAATACCTTCCTTGAATGAGATGCTCAGGGCCGTACAATGCGGTTGGGAGTTGACGGATGGTGTGTTAAGAATGGCCACTCGGCCATGGGCACCACGCAACCGTGACAAGCGGTCTTGTGAACGCTCTGCTATCCAGGCAGAATTCACATGTACATAGACGGTATAAACATGAATGGGGATGACGTCTCAATCAAGTGGTGTTTAATCGCCAAGGATCATGGGGCGAGGTCGAAAGAGGAGATCGCCGAGGAGGTTAAGAACCTCGACATGGAGAAACTCGAGGTGTTCTTGGCCCCTGCTGTTTGGGGTTGATGGTAGTGTTTGTGGGAAGCGCATAGTGTTACAACAGGCTTGAGTAAGTACGACCTGCGGTTCGGCGTTATCGACTGCCTCAATACTAAGCAAATGCAGTGTTAAAACTCCTTACACAAAGCCTTTGAGTAGAGGAGATGATGTGAAAGTTCCTTAAAGGGTGTTGCCGATCTTTCTAAGTAATGCTTCCTATTTTAACACGTCTGGATTGGATACTATATGCACCTTGTGCCTTGAGGAAAAAACATTATTACCGTTCTAATGTAAAAGACAATGTGCCCGTAAGCTTTGCTCTAAACAGGATTGAACGTAAAGCAATCAAGAGATATAGAAAGAACTTGCTGGCTTGCGCGATCACTCCGCCGACGACTCCAGGAGAGCCTCCACCTCCGCGGAGATGTTTATGAGATCCTCTATCGTCTCCTCTCTCGCCTTCCAGTAGCCGCGCTTGTACGCCTCGTACAGCCTCCTCAAGATCTCGTACAAGGCCCACGGGTTGCTCTCCATCAACCTGCGCCTCACACTCTCGTTGAACACATAAGTTTCGGCCACCTTGTCCCACACCCAGTCGCTCACCCCGCCAGTCAGCGCTGCGTGGCCGAGGAGGTACTCCACTCTCTTCGCTATCTCGCGGGCTCCGTCGTAGCCGTGGCTCAGCATGCCCTCGATCCACTTCGGATTCAGCAGGCGCGTCCTCGCTGAGAAGTCTATGGCCTCCTCCGCGCTCCTAACGACCTCCCGCTCCCCCGTGGTGTCGAGCCACAGGGCCTCGACCTTCTCGCCCTTCAGCACCTCCAAGGTCTTTCTCAAGCCCCCGAGGAACTCGTAGTAGTGGTCGAGGTCCGTTATGTCGTACTCGGTGGTGCTCCTAACCTGGGCCACGAAGTCGACCCTGCGCAGCACCTCCGCGAGGAGCTCCCTCGCCTCCACGCTGTGCACCCCGGCCCCGTAGCCGTACGACATGTCCTGCAGGTAGACCTCAGCCAGCTCGCCCTCCCCGGACCAGCTGGAGGCCTCCACGAACTCGGGGATCCTAGTGCCGTAGGTGCCGGGCTTCGGTCCGAAGATCCTGACCAGAGGCTCGCCACCCAGTTTGCCCTTCATCTCCAGGTAGTGCTTTCTCACGTAGTTCACTTCAGGCGGCTCGTCGAGGCTGGCCACCATCCTGACAGCCTCGTCTATCAGGGTTATCAGGTTTGGGAACATCTCCCTGAAGAAGCCGCATATCGTCACGACCACGTCCACCCTCGGCCTGCCGAGTTGCTCCACTGGTATGACCTCCAGCCGCGGCGCCCAGGGACCCCTCTCCCTGATGAGTCTGACGCCGAGGAGCTGGAGCACCATCGCCACTGTCTCCCCCCTCGTCTGGGCGGTCTCGAAGCCCCAGAGCACCAGCGCTACGGCCT
>NZ_JBMFLX010000175.1:0-2180 GCF_049970975.1 Infirmifilum sp.
TTATTAGGTCTAGCAGGGGCTTCTCCTGGGGATACCTGCTCCTAACGTCTATGAGCTTCAGGGTTAGCCAGGACTTAAACTTATGAATACACATCTTCTCACTCATCCTCATCACCCCGTAGCTCTATCTGTTCCACGATCCTATCCCAGACCTTAGCTACGTATTTATCGAGTAGATATGACGCGCCTAAATTGTAACTAGAGTTACAGCCTATGATTGTGAGCGAGGGGTAATCCAGTGTAACGGTTCCAAGAAACGCGAGGTGCTCTTCCCCTTCGGCAGCCGACATTACGTGGATTTCCAATATGTTCTTCATCTGCTTGCATCGATCCACGACAATGACGCGGTGATAGTTGACGCCGTTTTCTTTCTCACGATAATCCACGACGGCTACTTGATACCATTGCCCCAGCTTAAACTCCGGCTTCAACATCCATCACCTCATGTGTACCATAGTACTGCAAACTCGAAATCGGACAGTGAGACGTTCTTGACGTCCTCGGGTTTCTCAAGCCTTTTCTTGAGTCTTACTACCAGGGCGAAGTCGTCGTACTTTGGCGTATACATTGCTCTGTTCGCTGGTATTTCGCGACCCGCCAACGTGGAAAGTACTTGAGCAGTAGCCTCGTGGCCAATATAGCTCTCAATTTCCTTGGCATTCTTCAGGATACATACTGCTACCTCAGGCTCTATTGTATAGTAGAGCATGAACCATGGGTACTCTTTTTTAGGAGGCGCGACAATCGCGTTGAGCAGTATGACATTGCCTTTCTCCCCGAGGACACTGTTTATATCCTCGAAACGGTAATATTGCCCGCCACAGCCCCACATGCCTTCGCATGGAAAGCACTCGGGGCGCGGTATTTGAAATACCTGCCCAGGGGTGGCCCCGCGACCCTGGGCTACTTCCACGCCCGTTGAGGGCGTGGGCGGGGCTTTAACACCCACACCAGACGGAGCCGTCATAGTCCGGTCTCCCCCTCGGGCGCTTACCCGAGGGTCTGGAGCCGGGAAACAAAAACTATTTTTTAAACACGACATAGTCTCCATCCTCCTCGCATACACCCTCCTCCATGTTTCCATCCCTAAAGAGAACCGCACACTGCTTCACGAGGCGCTTAACGGCCTCCCCGTGAGGCTTGTCAAGGCTAATCTCCCTCCACTTCTTCTTCGCGTAGAATCCCTTGTCCTTCATGCTCTTCTTTGCGGGGTAGATGAACGTAGCAGTCCACGTGTCCTCGCCGTCCGTGACGCGTCTCGAGTACACTAGGACGCCGTCAGCCCACTCCGGGGCCATCGAGGCGACAGACTTCACTAGGGACTCCTTGTCCTCGAGCAACCTCTGAACCTCTTGCTCCTGCTCCATGAGCCTTTTCTTAAGCTCCTCTTCTTGCTGACGTCTCTTTGCTTCCTCCTCTTCTCTCTGTTTCTCTGCGAGGGACTTGACAGCCTCGGGGTCTACGGGTATCATTGCGTAGATGTCTGTGTACCTAGCCTCGGTGTACATCGTTATCATGAGATACACGCCGGTCTTGCCGTCACAGGAGATAGTGACTGAGTCCCACACGGATGAGCATACGCCCCTTGATGAGAATCCTATATCCACGCTTCCATTCTCCACGCTTACTATCTTGTACGAATAGTCGAGGCTGGGACGGTGCTCGCCGGCAAGGCTATGATAGCCCTCGCCCACCTCGGACTTGACGCCTAGCCTTTCAAGGATCATCTGCATTAGTTTCTTCGCATTGGACTCGTTTAGGAAGCTAAACCGGGGCTCCGACAACACGTTGTCGGGGACGTAGCCGGACGGACTGATAACGAATTTCTCGGTGACCTCTTTGGTGTCAGGCTCCCATTCGTCAAGCCTTGTCCCATCATCAGTCTCATAGTAGAGCACCTTCTCTACCTCGAGGCTCTCAACCTGCTCCGCGTCGCTCGGGATCGGAGTCGCAAAGGGGGCGTAGAACCTAAGCTTGTCCGTCTCATACACAAAGTAGAAAACGTCATCCGCCTTGTATATCGCCAGGATCCTATCGGGGTCGAGCTTGACATTTCTACTATGTGCAAATTCACTGACAGGCTCCATGAGAATCAGTCGCCCCTTGTAAATGGGCCCGACCTCTTTGAACCCCATGCTCACTACTCCACGCTCGGGTACAAGAGTCAGCTCGCGTACAAC
>NZ_JBMFLX010000176.1:0-2141 GCF_049970975.1 Infirmifilum sp.
GCTTCTTAAGTGGACTTAGGACACATGGGGGTCCTTAAAAGGAAGATAAAGAGACACGAGGAGCTACTCGCGCTAGCACGGGAACTCGACATCCATTACGTGCCCTCAAGATACCCCAATGCACACCCAGCCGTACAACCATCGTGCCAAGACACCCCATTCAAATTCTTGAAACAAGAGTTAAATACCCTCCACTAGAATCGCATACTGCAATCTAACATATATTAATGAAACCCTCGACACGCCCTAGAAAGACGAGACCTTTAAGATGTAAATAAGATAAGTAGGGTAATCCCAGGGATGCTAGAGGAATTCATCGAGCCGTTTCACAGACCTCCCCGATTCACCTCTCTCAGCTCTCCTCCTAGCCCTTCTGACAGCTTGCTCCTCAGACCCCCTGAGGGCGTCGACCCTAGCCTCTCCGGTTCTTGACAGCCTCCTTTCAACAAGCTCTAATACTAGACTCCTGGTATCCTCTACCACGCTACCATCTAACCCTAGTATCCTCCCAATCTCGTAGTCTATCTCTCTTATCACCGTGTTGAAGAGACCCTCTACTCCAGATCTCACCTTAGCTCTCCCAGTAAGCTTCTTTGCTAGCTCCGAGCCGTAAATGCCCTCAGGGGTATCAGCACCTCCAAGTCTCCTAGCCTCGTCTTCGAGCTTATCGAAGAGGCTAGCTAACCCCTTAACATCCTCTCTACGCCTTTTAACATCTAGTACTAGGAACTCGCCCAACTGCTTAACATCTAGTTCTAGCAATGCATAACCCCCCGCCACCCTACCCCTAACCTCAGCCTGTAGCTGGCTGAAGGAGGAGTTCAGGTACGCCAGTAGAGCCTTAAGCTCAGTATCATCAAAGCTTACGCCCTCCCTAGGTATAAGGGCAAGTATCCTATGATCTAGAGCACACTGGAACCTAGCTAGTACGAACCGCATCCAGTACCGGGCACCATAGGTAGCATATATTGGAGCCGCGATAACGCCACCGAGATCATACCAGTCAACAAAGGATTGCCTGTGTCGTTTCCTACTCCGGCTGGCTTGAGACTCGCTTACAGGTCTCCCCTCGTGCTCTCCAGGTCTCCTCCTAAGCCTGATAGTGGCTTTAGGCCCCTCAGCCATCTCAATGTACCTCCTAACATTATCGGGCAGACTTGCTCTCGGCTCGTGACACAAGAATAAGTAGCATTCAGCCTCACTCTCAACAAGTGCCTTCCAATCATCCTCCGTGAACGTGAAGAACTTTGCATATCTAGAAGATGGTAGAAGGGGGTGAAGATACTTCTCTGGTATATTAAGCTCTTTCACTCGATTCTTAGTTAGATAGAAGAACTCCTCACCACCAATATTCCTAACTCCCCTCACATCCCCTCTACTCGTTAGATAAAGATATCTCGTGTTTCCATAGCTAACTTCGAAGAGGTTACCTAATGGTATTATGTAACTGTTTTTCCTTAGCTCCTCTAATAGGGTTTGAGGATTGAATACATAACTGATCCACTTCTCACTATTCCTATAGACCTCTTCTTGTTGGATCACGTTAACCATTATTTCATCCGACACATTGTGGAATCCGGGTTTAGTGGAGTACTCTTTAACAAGGTTCAGTATATTGTCTACGTTAATGCTTTTTTGGGGCCTGAGCATCATGAACACCATATTGTTGCGCATCCTCTCCTCTTCTCTTGACTCCTTCTCCATGAGCACGACGCAAGTTCCTATGAGTGGCACTGGGAAAATCCTTGCGCCTATGTCTATTACCGCTCTAACCTTGTAGTTGTCTAGGAGGAACCTCCCGAAGTTAACACCGTAATCCGCTTGAAGCCATGAATCGCTTATTATCATGCCGAGCCTCCCGCCCTCCTTGAGGAAGCCCGTGGAGTGTATGATCCAGTAAACGTATATGCCTGGTTCAACGCCTCTCTGGACTTGGGGAGTTAGATTGTACGTGGTTAGCGTGCCACGATATAATTCCAATATAGTGTCCTGTGTGTTATCAGCGATCTCAGTCCACCTTGTATATGGCGGGTTTCCAATTACCGCGTCGAAGCTCCCGAAGACCACGCTCCTCCTCTCCTCACCCCTTGGCGTCCTAGTAGTATAGGGTGCTAGGAGCTGCTGGTTTGGGCGCATAGTGA
>NZ_JBMFLX010000177.1:0-2122 GCF_049970975.1 Infirmifilum sp.
AAGGAGGCTGCTAGGACTATGATCTTGAGGGTGGAGAGGGGGGAGCCTGTGATCACCACGGTTGAGCATGTGAGTGAGATCGCGAATATCGTGGAGTCGAGCCTGGGGTTTGTCGCTGGGCTTCTAAGCATGGAGAACATCGAGGTGATAGAAGTTGATAAGGATGATTACGAGGCAGCGGTTCCCATATCTACGGGGGTTAGCATTAACGACGCGATAGTTACCTTAATATGAAAGACGAGAATATTAAAGTGATATATAGCTTTGATAAACACTTCAGGAACTTCGGGGATATCACGGAGTTACCCTAGATAAAGTGCTTATAAAAACTATGAAGTTAAGCTTCCACCCGTGTTTTTCCTCTAGGGACATCGATCAGCCTCCTGAATATTCCCTCAACCAACTCCACGCCCCTTTTCTTCGCGCTCTCCCAGCTGCTAGAGTAACGTTTCAATCTATCTCGGCATGTCCAACCTTAGCCTAGAATTCAGCCTTGAAAGAAGCTTATAAGTTTTTATGCGGTGGAGAGTGCAGGGGATTGCTTTTACCCTGGTTATGGGAGGGACTACCAGAAGCCTCTAGGACGAAAATTATGCTAGTGCAATAATTCTAGATAACCTCGATGAGAAGGATAGAGAGTTGAAAGCATCTAGGAAAATCAATAACCTGATGGGAAACTTTTCAAGGGCTGGGCCCGTCTCAATATGAATAGGCGAAGCTGAAATTTGAAGCTTGATTGAGGAACTTTTCACCAAGGTTAAAGCCTGAGTAACGTGAGTTAAAGCGTTACGTTGAGAGACCTTATGAGATAGCTGGGCAAGGAAGTGAGAAAGCTGTGAAACTCGTAATCGATAGGAAGCTCTTTTAGAGCTCGGTGGTTTTGTTGTTTATGAGACTATTATAAGGCCAAGCATATTGTACTAATTTAAAGCTTTAATAAAAAAATATTTTAGGGAATCGGTTTCCCTTTCACAGTCGATTTCGCTATGTTAAAGTCCCCATACTGTTGGCTGAGCATAAAGTTAACATAATATTCCATTATATCCCAAAGCCCCATTAGATCCACCCTCTTCTTTGCCTGAAAGAATGAAGCCTGGAAAATAGGTACAGCCCCTTGAGCTGATTTTGCGGAGGCCTCCTCAAATACAACCTCAAATTGGACTTCTTCTCCAGGCTTAAGCATCGGGGGGACATACATTTTGACATTGATGTAGTATGGCCTAACCTCCACGTAAGGAATGTTTCCGTAAAAGCCTCCTGTTGTAGACGGTATTCCCTCCTTTTCACGGGTCTCTGCTACAAGGTCTGCAAGCTTGCCCGGGAGGTTTTTAACGTAAGCTGCGAGAAATGCTCCCTCATATCCCCCAAGATAGGCTGCCTCAACAACGTCTGCAAGCGCACTTGGAACACCATAAGCTCCTTGTCCAAATGCTATCTTGGCAATTTTCTGGTAGTAGTTGTAAAGCCTCCCCTCCAATCTTGGAGCTTTCAACAGTTTAAATTCGACATTCTTGAATGAATCCATCTTAGCGAGATATGTGAATAAACCTGTTATTATTACAAGATCACTGCCCTTGTTCTTCACAGTCACACTGTAACGGTAGATTCTACCCCAGCCAAACAAACTCCTTATAAAGTTCAAGTCCAGCCAGCTTTCATAAGGACCATTCACAGATACCTCAATGTCCGAGGGATTTGGTTCACTGATTGATACTGTGGGAGGGTCAAAAGTAAGGTAAATCTCATTCACGTTTTTATCATAATTTATAGTTATGGTTAATTTTTTACCAGGGTAGTTTGTGAGATCTATTTCGTATCTCTTGATCGCCTTCCTGCCCATATCTCTACCCATATCAGTGTATCTTATACTTACTTCAAGTGTATGTTTCTCCCGACTCAGGAAGTAATCCGCTTGATTCGATTTGTCTGTACCTAATCCTATTATTTCCCAATGAGCTTCATAGCATGTCGGGAAGACACCTTCACATTTATTAAGATCTTCACCTACTCTAATTTCTACCATTACTTTTGATTGCTTGGAATTATTCTCCTCTAAATTAACAGTTACCCTTTCACTAGAAAACAGACCATCTGATTGATATACAGTTATTGTTATCGTGTA
>NZ_JBMFLX010000178.1:0-2112 GCF_049970975.1 Infirmifilum sp.
AGCGTCGCCAGGACGTTGAGCGTCCACAATGCTAGGGCCAGGGCGCCGGCGCAGTCGTAGACCTGGCCGGCCTCGACCTTCCTCAGCTCTCTATCTATCTTCTTGTACCACTTTTCGCCTATCGCGTTCTTGTTGGTCTCCAGCCAGAGCCTGACCGCCTTGTGGAGGCCGGCGACCGCCTTTTCAAGCCTCGCATTCATGCTTATCACCTCTTACATACTACGCAATACAAATTCGGCCGTCTTGGCTTGGGTGTAGTTGAGAATGAAATCAAGTTTTGAGTGCTTAGTTATCTTGGCTATGATGGACGGGTTCACTCCCTGTCTTAAGAGATACGTGATAAACGCATAGCGTAGTGAGTGGGTGTTAAAGCCTAATTTCTGGCGGCACCAGTTCTTTATCCTGTTAGTAAGAACCCTCCTGTCCACTTGGGCTAGGTCTATGCAGGATAACCTGATTTGGTCGTCCAGCTCGACGGGCACCACGACTAGGCGTTCTTCAGGCCTCTTCTTCTTCTCGACCCTTGTCATGAACTCCCGCTTACCCGTCTTAATGAATGTGATGAAGGCGTCGACGGCCTCCCCTATGCGTAGCCCGTTCCTGAGCTGCATCAACAAGATAGCCGAGTAGCACCTGGTTGTGGGGTCGCTACTGCGCAGTAGCCTCGACAGCTTAGCGTACGCGTACTCGTAGTCTATCCCCTTGTCCCATGAACGCATTTTACCTTACGCCCCTACGGTAAAGTCTTGTTAAGGGAGACTATTAAGGTATTGGGCTTTACCTTTGAGGGAGTAGGGTAAAAACTAGGGCTTGGGTACGTAGAAGGCTACTATCGAGGACGCGAAGGCTGGTGAAATTGGTATGTCCTCGTAGAGCCCAGCACCGTTAAGCCTTATACCCATAGCTAGAGCCAGCACGTCGATGGTTATTGTCTGTCCACCGTTCAACACTATTTTAGTACCGCTAGGGAAAAACCTCAGGTGCACTAGACCGTCCTGTGTGAGGTTCTTGATGAGGTATAACCTAATGTTAGCCGTGCTGGACGGGATCCTCTGAGTGTTGTATGCAATAAAGGTATTACCCTTTCCTAGGATATCAACATAGCTAGTACCGTTGAAAAACGTCGGATCCAAGAACACCATCAAGCCCGTAGTGTTCACCACACCAGAGGAGTAGAACTGTCGGATCTCATCGTCTGAGAGTGCACGGCTGTAGATTAGTAGCATGGACTGGTACATTGTCATGTACTCAGCAAGCCTTAAGTTAGCACCTAGGACATAACGTTTATAAAGGTCGGGATAGGTGGCGGTGCTGGGATTCCACTCGAGCACGGTCTTCTCGGTACTCGATACAGTATTCCTGTAGACTCTACTACCGTTGATCCAGTAGCTGATCTCCCTAGCACTCGTGAACCTTCTAACTAGGTTAATCCACGTGTTCATGTAGGTATTCAGGGAGTAGAAATAACTACCCTGCGTCCCATCGGGTTTACGCGTGTTCCACCCGACCACCCAATAGGTGTAGTACGTCCCATTACCCGTCCCAACACCAGTCGAGGGGTAGTCAGTCCATTGATCCCCTATCATACCCGTTTTACTCCAATATGTGTTATTCTTTGGTCTAAACAGATAGAACCACTCCACAATTGTTATCTCACTCCAGCCGTAGACTGTGATCGGTATAGCCGTGTATGCACTCACACCATCAAAGTAGAAGTCATAGAGGTGGACGGTAATCACGTCATTAGCCTCGGGTGTTGATGGGACTGTGAGGACAACATACGGGAATGTGGTTACAGTCGTGGTTATCGTAACCGTGGGCGGCGGCGTGAGCGGTTTGGTAACGGTATTCGTGAGTGAGAACGCGCTCAACAACACGAGTAATATGAGTAGCACGGCTGTCGAGAGCCGTGTTCTAGCGTTCAAAGACTTTCACCAGCATGGCCAGGGGCAACACGAAGTAGATGAGCAGCTCCACGATAAAGATCAGCACCTGCCTGAAATCGAGCGTAATGCTATAGGGGACGGGCTGATAAGTGTTAGTAGTAGAGTTGTACTGGTATTGAACCACGGTGTAGTTCCACACTAACAGATTCTGTGAGTTGTTGATAAA
>NZ_JBMFLX010000179.1:0-2049 GCF_049970975.1 Infirmifilum sp.
AAAGGCCTCGATCGGTAGAGTAATTAACGACAAGATTTACGACATAAATGTCTCCACGCCAGCCTAATGTTCACAATGGTTGCATTGCATAGAAGAGAGGATCCATTTGAGGCAACTCACTCGTCTTTGCTCCTACCTCCAGACTGTAAGAGGATTAAAAACAAGTTCTTTACAATAAGCATCCTTTGAGAGCTCTCTCCCCACTAATGCAATAATTGCCTGATATAATTACATTAATAATGTAATTACTTGGTGGCATATATTCTAAGAACAGTATCCTTGTCTTGATTGGTTTTTGAGCAGTGTACACTCGATAATCCCTCGATAATCCCCCAACGAGCCCAACCCACTCCAGAAACACACGTTCATCAATCGTTGATAGTCATCGCGCTTACCACAACTTAACACAGATGTATAACGGTTTAAGTTTTACCCTTAGCTCCAAGTGACCGAACCGGGAGAACCCAGGAAACCATTCACGGGAAGCCTTAGGAAAGTTGAACGCTTGATGTCCGTCGACAAGGACAGGACAATGCAATGTATGGCGAGACCCTTGGTTCGAAGCCGCGACATACGAGAAGACCATGATGTTGAGCAGATCTCATGAATCTAGCTCTAGAATTATTACAAATTAAATAGAAAATGTACACTATAAACTTTTTGTAAGAAATTTTTAAATAGATCAGGCTCTCTACAATAAATTGTATGGGGGCCACTTTTAAACAGAGCCTCATCTTTTTTAAAGCCGTAACACCGACACACCCAGGCTATGCAAAAGGAGCCCTAGACTTCGTCGATCAACCCGTACAACGAGACGAGTTCGGTTTTCCCTGCATATGGGCCAGTAGCTTAAAAGGGGCGGTCCGCTCAATGCTTTCGAGGACTCAAGAATCAAATGCATGCCTCAAGCTCGCGCTGGGACCACCCCCCACAGAGGCACACGAGCACTCCTCTCTAACAAGTTTCCTTGATGTGAGGCTACTCCTGTTTCCAACAAGAAGTCTCAAGGGGGTCTGGACGTATGCGACTAGCCCCCACTTCATCGGCTACCTGGCAACTTACCTTGAAGCCTTGGGGAAAAATGATAAAGCTACCCAACTACTTCAAAATTTGAGGAATATAAGCACCCCGGCTACTTCTCGGAAGGATATACTTCTTGACGGTCAGCTAGCCATATTAAACGAACTAGACGTAAAAGATATAAAAATCGACGAAAACCTCCCTATATCTTTGTTCGAGAAAATCCTGCCAGAGGAGCTACTAGCTCACGTGAAGAGTAGAGGTGTAGTTTTAGTTGAGGATGATTTAATAGTCGACCTCGTGCGAAGAGGAATGTTCATACAGTATAGGGTAAGGCTAAAGGAAAATGAAAAAACCGTTGATCAAGGACCATGGCTAGAGGAATACATCCCCCAGGAGACCATACTTTTCACAGCTTTGATCTGTCGACCACTCCTTAAAAACGAAAAATGCAGCGAACCCTGCGACTGGCTCTACAACAACTTGAAAAATAAAGTCCTGTGGCTTGGAGGCAACGAAACCCTAGGCAAGGGCCTCTTAAAGCTTTACCTCGTAGACGCCTAGGTGGGTCGCCTTGAGCATAAGCGAGAAGGAAGTTATGGAGCTCGCCCTTAACGCTGTCGAGGCAGTCACCACCAAATGCAGTGAAGATGTGAAAAGCAGCTTCAGGGCGAGAGCAAGGAACATGATATCTGACCTGTTTACGAGCGGGGCGAGCTATGTTATCACCGTGGCAGCCGCCCGTAGCAGCGCCTACGCTTTAGAGACAGCGTTGTCCGTGAAGGACGTCGGGGAAATAACGAGAATATGCGAGGACCATGACTATTCTAAAAAGCTCGGCGTTGAAAAGAGTGATGATAAGGGATACGCAATTTACGGCTCACTCCTCCTATACGTTTTAAAGAAGGCAGGGATCCTCAGTTCAAACAAGTTGAGTGAAGCCATCAGGGAACTCCAAGGGAACACATACGCCGAGAAAATACTTGCTAGAATGGCAATATGGCTGAAGAGGTTCGCGGAGGCGTACAT
>NZ_JBMFLX010000180.1:0-2032 GCF_049970975.1 Infirmifilum sp.
GGTTGATGAGGGTGTTCATGATACTGGTACGACTAGCAGGTTTAATATCTATAGTGAGGATAGAGCTGGTATACTCCTTCCAACGGTTCAATTTAAGTTAAGTAATGGAAGTGTGTTGGTTGTCCATAAAAGGAATCCGTTCGAATTTGATATAGATGCTGAGTTAAGCACCAGTATGGTAGCACCACAGTACCTAAGGGTGTTTAGAGTAAGGCTATATAATAGCTCACAAGACGTATTTAATTTAGCTTCGAAACTGGGTATCAACACTGTTAAGCTCTACTACAATGAGACAACTAAGCAGTACATATTCCATAATGCTACACATGTGTTTGAGTACTCTGCGGAGAATGGTTTTCTAAGATTTGAGTTAAGAGAAACTCCTTCTAGTGATGTTAGTTTATTTCCATCTGATGACATTCTCATTAAGAAAGCTATAGATTTTCTCAAGGAGCGAGGATTACTGTACTTCTCAGAGTATGAGGTTAGAGTTGGGAGTTACCTAGTTGCCAACGGGGATATCTTAGTAAAAGCTGTAGTAGTCAACGCTAAACTAGATGGTATTACTGTTGATAACCTTGGACTTGTCGTTCTGATGAACTCAAAAGGTGACATTGTTGGAGTGGAGGGTACAATCTTAGCTGATGTGTATGCCGTAGGAGAATACAGGGTTAAACCAGTAAACGAGCTGATGATGGAGTTGGAGAGGAAGATAGCTAGAGGGGAGCCTATGACCGATTGGTATATAAGCTGGTTAGCATTCACAAAACTACGTATAACAGATTTAACACTACGATATTATATGACCTATGATGGTTACTTAGTACCGGTCTACATTATGAAGGGCTACTATGAACTAGACTATGACACTATAAGGGATAGCGGGGAGATACAGGGATTGATTGTGGCTATCAAAGGTTAAAATCACGTAAATTGATATTTGTAACGCACCCCCTATTTTAACCCTTGTTCCTTATGACAAGTAGACCCACTATTCTCAGCGATCTAGACTTGTCTAGAAATAAGATGAAAGTGTAGGGACAAACGGTTGCGGCCTACTACGAGCATAAGCCCATCGAAAAGCGTCGACCCCCACTCTTCTTCGGCAAATACCACTATACCCTACCGTCTCCCCACATCGGGCTTAAGTAGAGCGAGGATTGCCTAGAAAACGCTCCGCTACGCCCACTACTAGTGTTGGAATCTCTACTCAAACAGCTTGCCGAATAGTGCTGGACAGGCATTGCACTTGGCCGGGTTCACGCCTCTCGTGGCTACGTAGTGTATTCCACACGCGTACTTCTTGTACAAAACGTAAAAAGTGAGGTTTAAGAGCTCAGTGTAGGCGTCTAGGCCGCACTTTCGCCCCGAGGCTACCTCCCCGGCGAGCTTGTCCAGTCTCTCGTCGACGTCCTTAATTCTCGTGAAGTCGTGTAAGCCCCACCCGCCCTTAATGTACCTCGTTAAGAGGGCTGGCGAAATGCCTAAGCACGTGCCCACCTTGCCCCGGTCGACTCCTCTGGCCAGGAGCTTGATTGCGAGGCTCCTCTTTAGCGAGGGCTCTACGTGCCTGGCGGCGAACTCTAGTATGCTCTTCATCCTATAGCACCAGGATCTTCTTCTTGACCTCCTCGGGGTTGTTCACGAAGTCCGTCAAGTCTTCAACTATCTCTAGTGCCCCGAGTAGCTTTCCCTCCCTGTTCTTGACGGGCGCGATTATGACCCTTATCATCCTGTCTCCCAGCCTCGTCCAGAACTCTCTGTACTTGAACTGCCCCTTCTTCAAGGCCTCGACGTTCGTCATGACGTACTTCTCGAGCCTCGGTGGGTGGCAGAACGGTATCCTCCTTCCCAGTATGGTCTTCGCCCTCACAAAGCCGCCGGCTATCTCGCTCTCCGAGAAGAACCTGGCCCTGTCGCTTACGTCGCCGTACGTTACTTCGAGTGGTAGCGCCCTGAAAACGCCTTCGGATCTCCTCCGGTGTCAAGAAGCCTGTTTCGAGCTCGAGGCCCCCTCCCTCTTAACGATGTA
>NZ_JBMFLX010000181.1:0-2028 GCF_049970975.1 Infirmifilum sp.
CTTGGCGTCCTAGTAGTATAGGGTGCTAGGAGCTGCTGGTTTGGGCGCATAGTGAAGTAGTCTTTAACGAAGACATTCATGTTCGTGCTTGGAGCTCTAGGGTTCTTCATAGCTAGGTTTACAGCCGTTAGGTGTGCTGGGAACTCGTTTATGTCAACTCCGTAGAGCTGATCTAGTATCTGCCTGTGCACATCCTCAGGGACATGTCCTATCTCGTTGAAGCGTCTCCTAAGTTTTAGCTCCGCTAGTTTCCTGTAAGCCTCTACGAGGAAGGTGCCGGAGCCGCAACCCGGGTCTAGAATTTTATCATCGGGGCTTCTAACAGCCCATCTGACTATCAGCTCAGCTATAGGTTTAGGCGTGTAGAACTGGCCTAGCTGGTGCCTCTCCTCGGCTGGTATGAGATCCTCGTATATGTAACCAATGACGTCGCCCAGCTTCTCGATGCTATATGAGTCTATCAGCCTCACGAGCATGTCTAGGAGCCTTTGAACCCCCTCGCTCTCAATAACCTCTACCCTATCGTAGATACCGGTTTTGAATATTGGCTGAAAGTCCCCTGTCTGCTTGACGGCCCCCTCGAATAGCTCCCCCAGCCTCCCGAGGTAATCTCTAACCGTTCTAACCCTACCCTCAGAGTATAGGGGGGTTAGCTTCTCAAGGTTATAGTAACGCTCTAGAACCTTGTAGAATAAGATCTTGTTCATGAGGATGTAAGCCATCTCCCTAGCAAGCTGTTCAGGCGTGGGACTGTAACCTCTACTCTTAGCGAACTCCTCAATATCTCTAGCTATGTCGCCCCTGAAACTCCCACGAGGAGCGATAGCGTCTAGTATGAAGGGTGCTAGGACGTCAACAAAGCCCCTAAGATCCTCTATTATAAGCCAGTGGAGCTCCTGCCTCTTATCCTCAACCTTGAAAGCCTTAGCGTACAGGCCGCATACAAGGTCTAGGTAGTTAGCGAAAAAATCATCTGTAAATCTGATCCTCTCGTGTCTCAATAGGAGGTTCTGCCTCAGAGTCGAGTATATGTAGTCTGTTCCGAGAACCCAACCATAATTTCTCTCCTCGATGGCCTTCCAGTTAGCCACGCTATCTACATTCTCTGGAACCATGAAGAGAGCGAACTGCCTATCGTTAGCCGTAGCTACGAAGGGCACGTAGACTCCATTCCTCTTGAGTATAGCCGCATATGCGAAAACCTGGCCTAGAACCTCCTCCGAGGTCACGTGGAACCTCCTCTCATCCTTATGGCTACCAGTCCCCTCGTACTTCTTCTTAGTCTCTATGAGGAGCAGGGGGTTACCGTCGTCCTTCAAGACGGCTATGTCGGCTCTCCTACCTTCCAGCCCTCTATCAAACTGCCTCACAATACCCGTTATCGTGACACCATGAAACTTTTGATTGGTAAACCTCTTGAGAATCTCTGATATCTTCTCCTCAACCTCCAACTCCCTCCTAATTGTACATCACCTCCGCCCTTTCCTAAACAACCCTACCATCTTCGTAAACCCACGCTACCGCATCATTTGATTGTTTCATGCGCCACGCGGCTGCCGGCAGGTTAGCGACGCGCTCCACCTCCGCGATGACCGATCACCCCGCGCCGCCACCTCCTCCTTGCGGCCGCCCCGCGCGTAGCCCAGCGGGTGGCGCCAGAGCCCGATGAGTTCCCCGGCGGTGACGGCCCTCGGCGCCCACGCCTCGCCATCTGGTGGATTTAGCTGAGATAGGTGCGCGAGCGCGAACACCTCGCCTAGGAAGCCGGAGAGTTGGGTCTTGAGCCCTCTGAGGTCGTAAGATACACTGTACACACTCCACTGGCTCATAGTTTTTCCCATGATATCCCGGGCAATATATGTTTCGTGGACTGTCGAATGACTGGTTGACCAGTGAGACACTGTACACACTCCACCGTCATACATCGCCAAACGTCATTATATGGTGTTAGAGGAGCCTTCCAGTAGAATGCGCACCCAGCCGGGACACCCCACGAAGCATACGACGAGGAAGTATCCTCGAGAGCTT
>NZ_JBMFLX010000182.1:0-2011 GCF_049970975.1 Infirmifilum sp.
TTCGGCCGGGCTTCACGGCGAGGCTGCGGGATGAGGTCCTCGCAGTAGTGCCCGGCGGGGGGAACACCACGGTGGTTACGATCAAGGCGCTGAGGGACTTGCCATCGATAGCCGTGAGGGTTCCCGAGCGCCTTAAGCCGTTCGTCACGGTTGAGCCGGCCCAGGTGACTAACTTGAAGAGCGGTGAGACGGCAACCCTCACGCTACGCGTCGAGGTTCCGCCTAACGATATCTCGGATGCTATTGTGCTACAAGCAGTGGATAGTGTGGTCTTCCTTCCAATCAAAATAAGAGTTGTTAACAAACTTCTCATAGCGCAAGGGGCTGTCCCTACTGAAGTTTACGAGGGAAAAAGCATCACTCTAAGATATTACCTCTTTAACGAGAAAGGTGATGCTGTTTCAGGAGCAACGGTACGACTCCGCGTAAATGGGCAAACATACTCAGTGCTAGAATACGAGAAGGGATCCTACGTTCTCAATCTGACGGGGTTAGCTGCTGGAAGATATACGATAACCGCGGAGGCATCGAAAACCGGGTATGCAAACACGTCAATTTCCACGGTGCTTCGCGTACTGGTCATCGGCGATGTGAACAGGGATGGAGTTGTAGACTACAAGGATCTAGCAATAATTGTAGCTAATTACGGCATAGAGGTATACTCACCAGCCGATGTGAACAATGATAACACAGTCAATTATAAAGATTTAGCGATAGTCGTGGGAAACTATGGGAGAAAAACGTAAGAGAATGAGAATGGTAAAAAAAGTGGCCGAAGGCTTAGGCTCCATCGGAGCATGGGCACCACATGGAGCTACCATCCGAAATTTTACGCTTTGTCACGTTAGCCGGGATGTGGTGTCGGCTATGATGCCACGCTTTTTAAGGGAGTTATGAACATGCTCCGTGAGTAAAGGGATTATGGGGGCTGCAGCTACGAGGAAACTGCCTATAGTGGCGCTTAGCGGGCCCGCAATGAAGTCCTTAGCAATGCCTCCAGCTACTATCCAGCCTGCAGCGAAGCTGGCTGTAACGCCCTCGGGAGCGGGGAGTAGCACGCCGAGCGGCATGGGATGTCCACGGCGCTTCCGATGATGGATTGTCCCTTTTACTTACCCGTTCTATTCTTTCGAGAGAAGGGTAGGTTGAGATAGCCCCCGGCTGGGCGCCTCATGAGAACCCCGACCACGATTCCCACTTCAGTAGCTCATCCCCTTCGGACGCACGCTATAGCGGCAAGCCACGGTGAAGCTGAACAACAGCTTTAGCACCCTCGGAGGGGGTCTACGTAAAGGCCACTGGCATGGTCTCGAACCCGTGGGAGCGCGGCGGATATAACTCCTATCGAGGAGCTGAAGAGAGGACTGAGTGAGGAAATGGCCGGGGGGTTAGCCGCTGAGCGCGAGGTGCTGGTAGATCGCTTCGACCTCTTCGACGTCCTCTCCCTCGCGTCTCCCTTCCTCAGCCACAGGTAGTAGGCTCCCATGAGAAGCGTACTTCTTCAGAGCCTAGATCAAGATGTCCTCCGCTCCCCTGCTCTCCTTGCTCGGAGCTTTCACCGCCCTGCTGTTGCCCTTTTTCAGCTCAAAAAATGAAGGAAGTGTCGAGAAGGAGCCTCAATATCTCACCCTGAAGGAGCTCCTGACAGCCTTGACCACCTCCTCTAGATCCTCGACCCCCTCTCTCCTCGCTGCGACGAGCTCCAGGATCTTCTCCACCCTCCTCTCCACATCATGCGCGATCAGCCTATCGATTACCTAGGAGAATGTCTTGTCACCCTTGATGGCGACCAGCTTCCTGTAGACCTCGTCCGTGATCGTTATGGTCTTCATGCATTGTACGCTGAACACGATTTCATATAAACCTTTTTTCTTTGCTTTCGATCGGCCGGGCTCAGAGCCTGCGCGCAATGAAATCTTAGTGCTTATGCTTTGTCTTCAGACAGGGTAGCCCTGCGGGGTGGCCGAGGGGCGCATTAAAGCGCTTGTTGAGCTAAGTGATTTCGAGGAAC
>NZ_JBMFLX010000183.1:0-2008 GCF_049970975.1 Infirmifilum sp.
GTTGGCTCTTCCACGCCGTTTACATTAAATTGCTTGCCGAGAGAATGCCATGCGCAGACGCTTATATCGCCACCTGGTACCCCACGGCCCTGTCCGTGTGGCTGGGGGCCCCCGAAAGTTCCCGGAAGCTGTTCTTCGTCCAGGACTTCCCGGAGCTGGTTAGGGAGGTCGACGGCGCCTACGGGCTTAGGCTGTTCGATGCCGCGCTCAGGCTGCCCTTCACCTTCTTAGCCAACTCAAGCTACACGAGGGATCTAGTGCTGAGCAGGAACGCGGGCGCCAGGGTCTACGTCTCTGGCGTCGGAGTAGATACGAGGGTTTTCTACCCCCGGAGGTCTCGCATGATCGACTCTGAAGGAAAGCCCGTGGTCATGGTGATAGTGAGGAAGGCCAAGTTCAAGGGCGGGAACGTCGCCATCAGGGCCCTGAACATCGTCAATAAGAGGATACCGGTGCACGCAGTGCTGGTCAGCGAGGGGGACGCGGTCAAGAGGGTCTTTCAGAGAGTTAAGCCGGAGTTCAGCTACACAGTGTACAGCGGCGTCAACGACGATTTCCTCGCAAGGCTCTACTCCAGCTCCGAGGTCTTCCTCTTCACGTCGTACAGGGAGAGCTTCGGCCTACCGCCCCTAGAGGCGATGGCCTGCGGCACCGCGGTCGTGACCACCGACTGCGGTGGCAACAGGGATTACGCCGTCGACGGCTACAACGCGCTGGTGGTTCCGCCTGGGGACCCGGAGGCCATTGCCCGCGCCGTTATCAGAGTGCTCACCGACGATGAGCTTAGGGGGGCGCTCGCCGAGAGGGGGCTGGAGACCGCCAGGAGGTGGACGTGGGAGAGGGTCGTCGAAGTGTTCGATCGGGCGCTCGAGAATGCGAGCTAACACCGCTCCCCCAGCACTATGGGGCCCGTTCCTAACGCACACCCAACGGGTACGCCGTGCGAGTCTAGATTGGGGGCCGCAGTTTCACGCCAGCCTCATGTAGACAACGTCCTTCACGCGGCCGAAGCTAACCACACTGTCGAGCCTGTAGCCGTACCCCTCCAAGAACGCGATCACGTCCCCGGTGCTCACTTGATCCTTATGCACCTCGATCGCGAACCTCTCGGCGAGACCTCGGCTGAGCGAGTTCCTGAAGCCTTCCAGCACGCGCATCTCGTAGCCCTCCACGTCGATCTTCACCAGGTCGACCCCCTCGATCCTCCTGCCGACCAGCGACTCACTGCTCTCAACGACGTAGTCCAGGGTGACCACGGGAACCTTGAACGCCCTAGCAACGCTACACCCAGCGGTTGCGACGTGATCCGGCACCAGCGACGAAGCCCCCGGGTTCTCTCTAGCCGCGTAGAGCGTGATCCATGCGATCCCGTCGCCGAGGGCGTAGGGCAGGGCCTTGACGTTCTTCGCGCCGTTCAGCTCGATGTTCCTCACGAGCCAAGCGAAGGCCAGGGGGTTGGGCTCAAAGGCTACCACGAAGCCGTCGCTCCCCACGACCTTCGCCGCCCACAGCGAGTACACGCCGACATACGCTCCCACGTCGACCACTGTCCAGCCACGCCTCGGTACGTAATCGCGATGCCGAAAGTACTCCTTGCGGATGTAATGATCTGGGATAATTGTGCTTAATGTAGCACGATCATTAACGTAAATCTGCAAGCCGTAAGGTAGATTTACAATTTTAGGCAATGGGAATATTCTGAAGGGCATCAGTGATAAGAATTGGCTAATAAACAACTTAAATGAATATTTTTTATTGATAAACAATCTTAGACTCTCTCTATGGAGCTCTAGCAGATCCTTCATAATGGAATTTCGAGCTTTCATCTTACTACGTTTTTGCATATTTATCCTAAGGAATTATTGCAAAGTAAAAATCTTTGTTTTCATAATTTAATTCCTACTATTTCATTCTTTTTGCCAACTGCTAACTCGTATGTCATAAAAAATTTAATACCTAACAACGACAAAAACTTTTCAATAATTCTATCAATCCCTAACAGATCTAT
>NZ_JBMFLX010000184.1:0-1986 GCF_049970975.1 Infirmifilum sp.
GGTGTTAAATATCTAATATACTTCAGGATTGTATCCGAGACGTCGATGAAAACAAGTGCGAAAACAATAAATTTACCCCTAAATGCCTTGAGACTTGGTAAGCCCCGGTAGCTCAGACTGGTGGAGCGTCGGCCTTGTAAGGCCCTAGAGAGGGGGGTTCGAGGGAGCCGAAGGTCCCGGGTTCAAATCCCGGCCGGGGCTTCTTGGATTCTGTTCTCATGTTAACCACATGGCGTATTTTAACCATATCACGTGAGAAATTTTGATTTCACATTCCACTGCAAAAAACATAATTAGAGCTCGGATAATGGGATTACACATGTCTGGAATATCTGTTAGGTTTAAAGCAAAGGTCTCTAATATCTCTCTTTTTGACGCTCCCTTTGGAGAGAGAATGGTGAAATTGGAACTAACAGAGGAAAGAGAAATGCCCGAGCCCATGTTTGTGAGATCTCCGGATAGCGAGATAAGTCGTGAAATAGCCCCAATAATATCGCAAATCATGAGAATGTTTCCCGGAGCTTCGCCCGGAGTTATGCGTGTTCCAAGAGTTACATTGGTATTAACCGAAGATGAATGGGAAAAGTTCGTTACGAAGCCTAGCATTGGAGACTTCTTTGAGATTACGATCTCAAATGAAAAAATAGAATTGAAGCGAGAGGGTTAGGGTGGACTAAGCTTTAAGAACTTTAATGGTATGTCCTGGACTCTTCCCTCGGGTGTCCAACGTACTATGACTATTGGTAAAACGCCCATCTCAAGCTCTCTCTCGGCTATTTTTATAGCGTCTATATTCTCAGACTCCTCAACTGGGATCAAGACGGGCGCCCCAAAGGAGATCTGAAGGGCTCTTATACCAAGAATCCGGGCTTTCTCAAACCTTGTCAGCCAGGGTGGACCAATCTTGACTTGAAATTTAGACGATGAGGTATTACCTTTTGAAATATTACCCTCGAACATAAACGAGTTAGACAAGAAAAACAATATTTAAATCTTTTTAAAGTCTAATCTTTGTTTAATCGGTTTCGAATTCTCCGGAAGGTGTTTTCTCCTTCTCTTTCCCTTTCGGAGGCTGAGCTGCGATGATATCGTCAATTCTCATTATCATTATTGCTGCCTCTGTAGCCGACTTTAAGACTTGTTTCTTGACAATTGCTGGCTCAAGTATTCCAGCCTTGTAAGCATCCTCAACCTTGCCTGTGTAAGCATTAATACCAGCCCATTTTTCGCCCCTTGCGTGTAGACGCTTGAGCTCTGTTAACACGTCTATGGGCTCAGCTCCCGCGTTCTGCGCAAGTATTGCGACTATGTTCTCGAGAGCTTCGGCATACTTTTCAACCGCTAATTTCTCCTTGCTTGGCAGAGTGTTAGCGAATTCCCTTAATTTCATAGCCAACTCTATCTCAACTGCGCCTCCACCCGCTACTATCTTCGGATCCTCTATGACATTTCGGACAACACTGAGAGCATCATGAATCGCTCGCTCAGCCTCGTCGACAATATGTTCAGCACCGCCTCTGACGAGTATTGTCACGCTCTTGGGGTTGGGGCAGCCTTCAACGAAGACCATCTTCTCGTCCGCGACCTTCCTCTCCTCCACGAGCCTTGCAGTGCCGAGAGCCTCTGGAGAAATATCCTCAACCCTTGTAAGTATCTTAGCACCAGTAGCACGGGCAAGCTTCTCCATATCACTCTTCTTAACACGCCTCACAGCAAGAATACCAGCCCTGGCAAGATAATACTGAGCAACATCATCAATACCCTTCTGACAGAAAACAACATTAGCACCACTCTCCTTAATCTTGTCAACCATTTCTTTCAGTATCTTCTCTTCTTCTTCCAAGAACTGTTGCATCTGGTCAGGAGAGGAAATACGTATCTCTGCATCTATCTCGGTTTTCTCAACCTCGAGCGGGGCGTCTAGAAGCGCTATTTTCGCGTTCTCAACCCTCTTAGGCATGGCTGGATGTACAACCTCCTTGTCTA
>NZ_JBMFLX010000185.1:0-1983 GCF_049970975.1 Infirmifilum sp.
GGAGCAGTTTACAGCACGTGAAGGATGAAAATGTTGTTAAAGAGCTGAAGGAATTTCTTAAAAAGAGGATCAAAGAGTACGAAGAAAAATTAACCGCTATCACCAGCCAAAGTACCCTAAGTCGCGAGGAATTAGAGGGGGAAATAAGAAAGTCGGATCTCCACATTGAAAGGGATGTTCTCGGTCAAATAACGGCCGCATTCAACAGCGGTAAGCACATTTTACTTATCGGACCACCGGGAACCGGAAAAACGACTCTAGCAAGAATTATCGCTAAAGTATTAGGGGGGGCTTTTGTGGAGGCGACAGCATCGGGTGAGTGGAGCAGGATTGATGTTATAGGCGGGCCTACTTTCGTTGGCGGTGAAGTTCAATGGAAGTCTGGTGTGTTGCTTAGAGCAATTGCAGAAAGCTTTAAAAACAAGGGTAAAGCAGTTCTCATAATAGACGAGATTAATCGCGCGAACATGGACAGAGCCTTCGGCGAATTTTTTACAATTTTTGGAGGAAATCCTGCAGAATGGTATCTTCCAAATTCACTATTAAATGAGATCAAAACCTTTAATGACAAAATTGACGAAACAGCAAAAATATTGCTCGAAGAGTGGAAAAATCAAAGAGGAGAAAGGCTTAGAATTCCCGAGAGCTTCCGCATAATCGCTACGATGAACGTATACGACCGCCGCTACTTATTCTCACTAGGCTATGCACTCTTAAGAAGATTTGCAGTAGTCCCCCTAGAAAATCCTGAAAACGTAGAGCAGGTGTTAGAAAAACACTGCGATGCCCCCGAAGTGATAGGTAAAATATTTGATATCTATCAGGGTTTGAGACAAAGGAAGATAACCTTAGGAATTGCTCTATTGCTAGATGTAGCTAAAACTGCATGCGAACTAAAAAAGGATATGAGTGATGTTACGAAGGCAGTTGATAAGGCCATGCAGATGATAATCGTCCCCCAGTTAGAAGGTTTACTCCCTAGTCAACTTGAGAATGTACGAGAACTACTTAAGCAGAAGGGATTTCTCGCCTCGGTGGAGGCTCTTGAACAGTTATACCCAGAAACTACAGGAGACTCGGGCAGTGCCTGAACAAAACGAGATAAAATTCATGGCTGAATACACGTGGACTACACTCTTATCACTATTTGACGAATTGTCGCTGAGGAAAAAACTTGTGCTCAAGACTCCCAAAGGCGATCTAATAGTAGGCGGCGAGATAGCAAACGTGATGAAATTACTATACGTTATATCTGAGCTATCTATTGTTATCAAAGAGATATTAAGAAAAGTGCAAGCAGAGATTATCGAGGAAAAAGAAATTATTACATCGGGTTCACTTGATGGTAGAGTCTTGACCGGGCTTGCCGGTAAATACGCTCCTAGCGCTATACCGGTCAGCAAGACCAGACTCCTCTTAGAGACTCCCGCAAACCTACTTTTAGCAGCCACTCTCGTAGAAGTTCGATTTGAGATCCTTAATTTAATTGCATCTCTCAAAGAGACAAAACCCGAACTTAAGCCTTTGAGAGAATACGCTAAAAAGAGATTGATTGACGTCTTACTGAAATGCGAGTATTTGATGTACGAACCGGTCTTAAGACCTATTCTTTCAAAGGCCCAGCTCCTGGCTGGACAACCCTCTAAGCTTAAAACTCTAGAAGAAACCGTTAAATACGAAGTACTAAGAAAGTATCGCGATCTAAAAAGTTATTCACGCCTATTGGAACTTCGGCGTTTGCTACGCGAGAACCTTAGTTTACTCGAAAACAGTATAACCGAATTAAACAAAACACTCACATTGGAGATCTCCACAGAAAAGTTATATGAATTGTTCGGATTTACGCTTATTTTACAGGCGCTTATCGAAGAGTTTTCACCGACAGAAATTAAAGTCTTAGAAGATGAGAGAGAGCTACAAATGAGCATTGTTGATTCCAAAATGATAATATCATATAATACATTGCCCGAGGACGTGGAATCT
>NZ_JBMFLX010000186.1:0-1943 GCF_049970975.1 Infirmifilum sp.
GTATAGGACTTGAACTCTTCGACGGCCGTTGCAAGAGCTTTAACAATTGGGTTTTTCCTGTGTGTACTAGTAGGTTTCTGTCTTTGATAATTGAGGTACTGTGCTATTTTGGTAGGCCAATCACCCGATAAGAATACAGCTACATACGCGCCTTCACCAAAATGGTTCTGCTCTGTATGGAAGCTCATCGTAAACGGTGAAGCCCTTCTAACTTTTATGGTATCCTTTGCTATTCTCCGCGGTAGTCCAAGAACCCATTCTTCATGCTGTTGACTCAACTTGTCACTACCTAAGACGGTCAACCTGCTTGCTTTTAGGAAGAAGTTGTGGATTTTAACAAATTCAGGGGGTTGAAGTCGTGGAATATGATATATTTGTGTGATGTACATATTTTTATCTTTAGATATCACGGGCAGAGGCGGTAGGTTACTTGATACATGAGGCCCTCGTCGTCCGCTCCGCCCCACAACTATGTTACTCTTCTTTACAATATCCTCAACTTCGTCGTATGTCTCCTTAATTAGCTTCGAAAGATCTTTAGTTATTTCAAGATCCCCGACTTTGAGCACGTCAAGCGAGCCTAGTCCTCGTCTAGCTCCCTTACCAACACCCATCATTTGCAAACCGACTAAAAGTATTTTTATGGCCGTAAGAGCATTGGATTGGTCTATTGGGGCCACAGTTCTGATGTGTATATTGAACTTACCCTTTCCAGGTGGTATTAGTTCGATTTTTTCCTCTTTACCTTTCTCTGCCTCTTTTTCTACCTTTCTCCTCCTCTTAAGTGTTAGCAACCTTATTCGCCCGTACTGCGTGTAATCGGGTTCCACATGACTGCGCTCGCCCTCTCGATTTATCGTCCATATTGGAACGTGATTCAGGGGCTCGATATAGATTTTTAACTGCGAAGGATACGTTTCATTCTTGCCTGCGTAGCCGAGACCTAGATTCTTTCCCACTATACTGCTTATCATGGAGACTTCTTCTCTGGTTGGTCTTAGGAAGATGATGTTTGGAGGTCGCTCTTCTAAGTAGCCTAGGTCGTACAGTACCCCGCCAACGAACGCTCTCGCCCACCAGCGCCAGAGGCCCTTTATCTCCGTAGCCCTAAGTCCGACGGGGTCGACAAGCCTCGGCTCGTACCACCCGGTCAACAGCGGCGTCGTGTTCTGGACTGTTATGACTACCTCGCTCATCAGGTTGTACACCTACTCGGATATGTAGGCTTCCGCGAGCCTCTTCAGCCACTCGGTTACTATTTTGGCCCTTTCCTCAACGGCAGGGTCTGCGAGTTTATCGAGTAGACTCCTGAAATCAGTAACACCTCCCCCGATTATTCCTTGCTGCTTGAGGAGGTAGACCAGGACACCACCGTAGAGCGCGTAGCTGCGCTCGTCTTCGTCCAGGTCTTTCATGTTCATAAGGCTACTGACTACCTCAACGCAGCTGTTTTTCTTCAAGCTCTCTTCGATCAGGCTCTTATTAGACCGCGCGGCTGTGAGGACGACGAGGTACCTGAGACCGTGCGCGGCGAGATCCGCGGGTAGGGACCTAGCCCTAGCTCTGAACTTCCCGAGTATGCGGCCTTTCTCCCCTCCGGCTGCGCTGGTGACGGCCTCTATACACTTTAAGACTTCAGCGACCAAGTCCTTGCTCTGCGTGGACAAGCCTTCTCACCTGGGTCAAGTACTCTACGTTGCCTCGGGTGGGGAGAAGTAGAGTTTTACAAGCCCTCGGCCAATGCTCTCCTTCCCTCCGACAAAGATAGCGCGTCCGTGGAGCGCCTTCCTTAAGTCGTCACACGGGTCCTTTCCCTCCCTAATTCTACACAGCACTAGCGAGACAAGGACTGTTTCCATCGGCAGGTACTCTTCGCTCCAGGGACCAGCATTAACGGTTTTCCTTTCTTTATCGAGTCTTACCCTCCACTGAATCATGACACT
>NZ_JBMFLX010000187.1:0-1898 GCF_049970975.1 Infirmifilum sp.
TCCATACCTCCGCGCCGAAGTCCTTGATCATCATCGTGAGAATGGAAAGGGCGTATTGGTGCAACGCGCGGACGTCGTCCATACTTGCCACAGCTGTGGGAAAGCCATTGTTGTTAGCCCACCTTGCCTCAAGCGCTTTCAGCAGTAGCACGTCATCGTTGAGGTAGTCGCTGAAGACCCTGATGGCAAACCTATCATATAAAGCCTGCAGCTCGCCATCCTCTGGTATTTCATTTGAAGCGCCAATTGCCACATGCAGTGCCGCTTTGACCTCGCTACCCGTCAGCGGATCGTAGATAATCCTTTCTTGCAACAGGGATAACAACGCATTCAAAATAGCAGAGTTCGCCTTGAAGACCTCATCTAAGAAGACTACCTCAGCGCTTATGAGTCGCGACCAGTTTCGCTTATACGAGCCCTGGGCAAGAGAAGCGACGTCCACGGCCCCGAAGACCTCGTCATAACTCGTAAACTTGGTCAACAAGTAGGCGTAGTGTTGCGCGTTCACTAGGCGAGCGAATGTCTTGACGAGGTAGGTTTTTGCCGTCCCGGGGGGTGAGATGAATACGACGTGCTCCCCCGAGACGGCGGCGTAGAGAAGCGCTGATACCATGTCCTCGTGGCCCACGACAACGCTGTTCAACGCCTTCTCGACCGCGAGGAGACGCTCCCGTGCAACCTTAACGTTGTCCACTTTAACGTTGTCCACTGCCATCTCAGATCACCATGCTTGTATGTGGCATGCCGGTCTCATTGTAATATACAAGGCGGTGGATGTGGTTGAACACCACGATAACAGCCTCCTCCGTCCTAAGCGGGCGTTGACCATTATTCTCTACGCGAAATATGAGAAAAACAGGAGCCTTCTCGAGGACTAATACCACGGTTGTGACGGTGTCGGGCTCGAAAGGAAATCTAGCTTCCCTCTTCTCAGTCTCGAGGGCTAGAACACGGTAGTTCGGGTGCGCCATCTTCACTATATCTTCAATACCCTCAACCCTACTGAGCAATACTTCCTTCAATAATAAATAATATTCTTCACTCTCACTCTTATATGCGTAGGTAATCCTTGCTAAGTTACCGTCCGCATATATCTCAAACCTCCAAACAGGTGCCGTAGTACACTTGTAGGCTACAATAGTCAAGACACGTGGAAGGAAGGAGGCATTGTACTTTATATGCTCCCATACCTTCTCCCACTTCACCCTTTCCAAATCTTCCAGGTTCATTCTTACTATCATCCTATTTTCCTCGGGCCTCATCTGCCCGTTCAGGGCCCCTGGCTGAACGCCTGTCCCGGCGGGCCCAGCCTCCGGGACAGCGGGGGCCTGCGCCCCAACCCGATCGAAACGGGTATTTACTTTGTCTGCCATACTCAACACCTTACTCGGGTCATCCCCCGGTCTCCGCCCCGGGGTGAGTCCCCACGGGGCTCTAGAGCCGGAAAAACAGAAAACATCACAGTCGGGACACCTCCTGTAGGTACTTTCTGAAAGCCTCGAGAAGCTTCTTCCTATACTCAAGATCCTGTTGGAGACGCTTTAGTGATGACTTGGTTTGCTCGTTCTCCGCCTTCTTTATACGCTCTATCAACTCATCGATGTCGCGCTCGAGGTGTTCTGCAGCAGACTCGAGGAGGTGCTTAGCCTCCTCGGGCTCCAGGTAGATCGGCAGCGCTCTCACAGTGTAGCGTTCAGCGAGTTGACCAAGACCGGCCTTAGCCAGCTCCTCTCGTACATACTTCGTGACAACCTCGGCATCCCTGACTGCCTCCTCGGTAACCGCAATCCAAGCCCCGTACTCTTCGACATGGGCGAAGATACGCGAAACCATCGCGTACGCATTGCGACGTATTGTCTCCAGTTTCGCGGCGACCTCCTCGAAAACACGTTTTTCTA
>NZ_JBMFLX010000188.1:0-1895 GCF_049970975.1 Infirmifilum sp.
GACGCCGGCCTGCCACGCCGGAAATCCCGGGTTCAAATCCCGGCCGCCGCACTAAAAACAACCACGGCTTCTCAAACCGTGCCCGAGACCTTGTTTATCACGGTTACAGCAACCTACTCGCCAACGAAGGCTCCGACACTAACATCCATGATACTGATGGGCTTGCCATCGAAACTAGGTACTTTAATGCGCGCCCTCCTCCAAGAGTCACTGGAAACGTGGCTCCGACGCTCCACGCGGTAAAAGTCGTGAGAGTATCAGCCGCACAGTCTTGAAGAAATTAAGTGACACTAAGATACGTTAACCGCTGTGCACCCAGCACCACGTGCTTGTTAGTTGCGCGTTTTTGCACAAGCGAGTTGACAGCAGTTAACACCGTACAGAGCCCTGTGAAACAGGCTGTGACTACTAGGCGGCCGATGACCACAGTATTCTTAGTTGTTGAGAGTACAGTCACGCCTTCAAGTCTTGTACAGTAAAATTGGGTAGCTCAATGTCTCATTCAAGTCCTCCAATTTCACGTTCAATACAGCTAACATTACATTGTTGACCTCGAAGACCTTGTCTACCCCGCCTCTTCTTCTAAATATCATCTGGAGTTTTCTTCCACTTACTCTAGCTTCCGAGTACTCCGCTTCTAGATCCTCTTCCCCTATGATCGTCAGTGAAACTGTTTTCTCGTCAATCTTCAACTCATTGTCTAGTAAATATGCATCTATTGAAACTGTAAGCTCGCCACCCTTAATCTCTGCTTTGTGAGGTTCTATGCCCTTGTCTGTAGACTTATTCATGTAGACTAGTAGGGGAGGCTTAATGCTCTTTAAGTGTAGGAGGGGCCCCTCTTCTAATCTCCATGGAACATATATGGCTAAGTGTATGTGTTTTTCCTCGTCAGCGACGACACCTATAGCTTTTCTAATTCCATAAAGGTAGTGGAGGTCTGCTATTCTCTTTAACTCCATAGACAGGTCTTTACTATTAGGTTGCTTAGTCTTGGAATCAATCCACCCACCCTTAATATCGACTACCAAATTTTCTTCGAATAAGTAGATGTCCCCTGATGATAGGCCTGGTCTCACGTGTGAGGGTACTATTGGAGTTATCGAGAAGGGTAGAAACGGCTTCCTGCGATCTATGAGGACGTAGCAGGCCTTAAGCTCGTTCTTCAGTCCTGCTAGATCCTCAAAGGCCTTACGCTCTTGTTCAATAGGCTCTTTCTCCATGCCAAGAACTTCCTTGATGATCTTGCTTAAGGTATCTTTATCCCTATAAGCCACGCCCATTACTTCGCTCCACAGGAAGACATACTCTTTTGATAATTGCCTATTGATTTCAGAGACTAAGTACCTCCCAAAAACCCGTCCACGTTTTCTAGACCGCATAATCCACTTAATGAATCCATCCAAATCAGGCTCAATAGTGAAGTAAAGCCATTGTAGTGTCCTGTAAACGGGCACTCTAAAACCATAGTCTATATAAGCCCAAGGGTATGATTGTGCTTGCTCGGCCAAGGACAGGAAAACCAAGTAATCGGCAATATGACCGCTGGATCTCGAAACGTGCTCATAGAAGCTCTTGAGAATCTCGCCGACTTTATTAAATCTACTATACCAGAAGGAGGCCACCTCGGATTCCAAGGCTCATACCCACATGGTATTATAGCACGGGCCCATTATATACAAGATCCTCCACAGCGCTTACTTGAAGGTGTCACCTTGTAAGAGCACGTAAACGGCTAGTTCGTCTCCTTTCTACAGTTGGTGAGAGAGATACACAGCAATGTTCCTTCTACACGCGCCGGTCGACTCTATGTTGGAAGATTTATGTGTCTACACTTAATCACTACACATAGGCTACGGTGTATAGGAGTTTGCCCCACGTGTTCTTCGAGGTTA
>NZ_JBMFLX010000189.1:0-1889 GCF_049970975.1 Infirmifilum sp.
AAAAATTCCTGAAAGCCGTTAAGGGCTGGAACTCTAGGATACTCGTGGACATAAGGCCTCCCGTGCCCGGCACACCTTACAGCTACCGCGTACTCATGGAGATTACGGACGGGAAATGCACCACTCTAAGAGTACTGGAACCTGAGGAACAAGTCCCAGCCGACATACAGGTCACAATGGATCTGACCACCTATGAGGCGATGCTTAGAGGAGAGCTAAGCAGCACATCCGCAACGCTAAGAGGAAAGGTTAAGATAAGCGGCGAGAAACTCGAGCTCATGAAAAGGCGTGAAAGTCTAGAAGCGCTAACCGAGGCCATGCGGGAAATGCTATTCAGGGGAGGGGCAATACGGGTTCTCCTCCCCTATCTAAGGAGAGACTTTACCTTTTAGGGTGATAACGTGGCGTCTAGAGCAGGCTCGGAGAGAGTTCTGGAAAAGTGCAGAACCACTGTAGAGTCTTATGGGAGAATATACGGCGCGACGCGCACAGTCGAGTGCAAGAGCTGTCACTTCGTCACCTCCTGTGGCTTAAGGTTCGTAAAGTCGATGTTCGACGTCCTGGGACAGCTCGCAGAGGCAGGGCTGAAAAGCAAGGTTCCCTTAACCGCAAACCCCCGTCCACTCGACAGGAAACAATACCCTTTTTTAGAGCGCCTTGTAGGCGGTTATCTATACAGTAAGCAGGAACAACTTGAGGATTTATTGCTCAGGCTTGGACTCATGGACCGCGAAGCGTTCACGTGTACCCCATACTATATAGGCAACAAGCCGAGCTACGGGGACGTGCTAGCATGGGCGGAGTCGTCCGCCGTAATCTACGCCAATTCAGTGATAGGAGCCAGAACAAACAGAAACTCATCTATTATAGAGATCTTCTCAGGCATACTCGGAGAAACCCCTGAATTCGGGCTACTACTCGACGAAAACAGGAGGGCCAGCTGGCTAGTAGAGGTTAAAACATCCTCAAAGCCAGACCCCTTCATCCTAGGCAGCCTCATAGGCAAGACAGTAGGCGAAGACGTCCCATACATCACGGGGCTAGAGAAATGGGGCCTAGAGGAATACGAGCTTAAAGACATGGGCTCAGCCATGGCGTCCTGGGGTGCTGTAGGACTATTCCATGCCGAAGGGCTTACCGCAGAGGCACGCGAGGAAGGAGCTAGGCTAATCAAAGACGCTCACAGACGCCTAGTAGTAGACGATAAAGCCTTGAAGGAAATGGAGGCGGAGATGGCTAAAGGTGCTTCCCCCGAGAAGACTGACCTCATCATTATAGGCTGCCCACACCTTTCACGAGAACAAGTCTCTCACTGGGCCCGGAGGCTCGAGGACAGGAAATTCATCAAGAGAACCCTCATGCTTGCAGCTCCCAAGATAATATCCGATGTTAAAGGCTCAAAGGATTACCAGCGCCTCAGAGAGGCCGGGGTAAGGCTGTCAAGCATATGCCCATTAATGTTCACCAATATTCCAACGTCCAAGAGACTCCACATCGCAACAGTATCGGGCAAGCTAGCATACTATAGTCACGCTGTTTTCTTCCGAGAGGATGCTCTTGTCGAGACGTTTACCGTGAGGAGGTGAGAAGGTGTGAGCAGGGAGGAGTTTAGAGGCCGACCGGTTGTCGCCGGAGAGGCTGAAGGAGAAGCTGTAGTTAGCAGGAGCGGTCTAAACTGGCTTGCAACATACCAGAAGACCATTGTATCGAGAACCAAGAAAGCTGTAGGTGCGGACAAAAACAACCCCGACATTTACGGGAAGGACTTAACGCATAAGATACTGGTGATACCACAAGGCATAGGCTCAACCACGGGAGGACTAGTGATAGCAGAGATAGCCTGCATGAGGCTAGAACCAAAGGCCATCCTATGCACCCGTCAAGCAGAC
>NZ_JBMFLX010000190.1:0-1881 GCF_049970975.1 Infirmifilum sp.
AGATGCTCCTTATGTACCTCTAGTACGATAAAGGCGCGATCCTCGCGTACTGATAGGTTGCTATGCTTCTGCCTAACAACCTCCTTCACAGCCTTCACAGCCTCCTTAATCACATACCCCGGTATGTATACTGCCGATTCGCCGTACCTGTAGACTCTGACATTCATGTCTATGACTGCCTTCCCAGTATCTCTGAGGGACTCCTCAACATATTCCTGGAGCACCTGCTTAGCCTGCGGTATGTCGTCCACAAACTTCAGCTTATTCTTAACCTGTTTGATCAAAATTCCCCTCACATCAACTATATTCTTAGAGGTGGCATCCCCTATCCAGCCAACGACTCTAACCCAATCTCTGGGCATCCGTTGCTCTCTCCGTGACACCTCCTGCAACAAGCTTAGGTTACCCTCCTCAACAACCCCCTTGATGTAGTTATAGGTGTAGACTGTCGAGAGTGACTTAGATAGGGCTTTCGAAATTGATTGCAGGGCTTCATTCAGCATTCTACCTATCTCAGATTCTATATCGCTTAGCTCCAGCCTCATCAGCTCATATAACACCTTATCCTCTTCCCTCGGTTGCCCTCTTTCCAATGGTATAAGGTAGTGGTCGATCACATAGCTTGTGGCGCGCTTTACCGCCTCATACAGCGCCAAATCCTTCAATATATCGTAGTTTACCTCGGGGAGGATAAAAGCCACATTTAGTGCGCGTTTCTTTAAAAGGAAGTTCCTGATACGATCCCCCATATCCTTAATAGCCTCATCCTTAACCCTTTGGGTGCCAGGGTCTAGTTGCTTTAGGGAGCTCCTATCTAAATAGATGTATATGTGGAGCTTATCCTCGTGGAGGGGCTTCTTCTCGAGATCTCTGATATCGCCTACAGCTCTCACTATCACGTTCTCGTCTTCGTAATATAGTTGCTCTATATGGTTGAAGAGCTCCTCGAGTAGGGTGCTGCGGTTGGTAAGTAGCTCTTGCTCATTCCTTTTAATGAGCGACCTATAAAGAGCTGCCACATTAATCACAGGGATTGCGAAGTATGCATAGCTTCCATCGTGCAGCCTCACGCTGTGGATCCCGGTGTGTAAATCTGCAAGGTCTTTCACGATCACGTCTATCTCATTATCACTTAATCCTAGATCCCTCAGCACGCTTCTAATCTCCAGCTCCGTGGCTAGCGGGGCATTGGTGGTGGTGCCCGTCCTCTCCTTCGCCATCCTTACCAGGTCTATTAGCTTCATCTCGTCACCCGTGATAGTGAGGGCGAATACTGTGTTAACAGCTAGCATTAGCTTAGGGTTTTTAACCTCCTTCTCCATCTCATTGTATAGAGCTTGGTAGTTAGAGCCTAAAGCGTGTCCTGATAGGAAAGCCTTTATTACCTCCTCGCTGAACCTAGCCGGCGTTACAACCCTGTCGTTAGATCTAAGGGAGTTGAGGGAAAAAATCGCTATAGCCTTTATCAGGGATCTCATGTGATGTGCCTGGGGTATATCAGTATCAGCCCTCAGGATCCTTGTTAGAAGTTTATCGAAAGATCTGTGGAAGACCGCATTGAATGATGCTCCTTTCAATAGCAGCCTCTTTTCCAGGATTCCCTTAGCCTCATCCACATTCAACCACTCAGTCTGCACGAGGGCCTCAACCCTCTCTAGTTGCTCAATGAACCCATCGGCTATAGCGACTAGTTCCCTGTCCTTATCGGTTTTTATAGAATTCCATCTCTCATAATCCCTTCTCGCCGAGGCAACAACCACGACGAGGCCAGATTGTCTATGATCGGCATACTTCCTCCTATAGTTTAGGAACGAGTTTAAGAAGCTGAGAGCTCTCTTCACCTTCGAAAGCTCTATATCCCCGTGTACAAATGAATGATGG
>NZ_JBMFLX010000191.1:0-1879 GCF_049970975.1 Infirmifilum sp.
GCCGTAACTATAACGGTCCTAAGGTAGCGAAATTCCTTGTCGGGCAAGTTCCGACGTGCATGAATGGCGTAACGATCTGGGCACTGTCTTAGCGGGAGGCTCGGTGAAACTACAATCCGGGTGAAGATGCCCGGTACCTACGGCTAGACGGAAAGACCCCATGAAGCTTGACTGTACCCTGATATTGTGCTTTAGCGCATCATGTACAGGATAGGTGGGAGGCTGAGAACCGTTCTCGTCAGGGGACGGGGAGCCGGCGGTGGGATACCACCCTTGATGTGTTGGAGTGCTAACTTGAGCCACTAAAGGTGGCAGAGGACAGTGTCAGGCGGGCAGTTTGACTGGGGCGGTCGCCTCCCAAAAGGTAACGGAGGCGTACAAAGGTCACCTCAGGCTGGTTGGTAATCAGCCGTTGAGTGCAAAGGCAAAAGGTGGCCTGACTGTGAGAGCGACGGCTCGAGCAGACGCGAAAGCGGGTCTTAGTGATCCTGTGGCACTGAATGGAAGGGCCATGGCTAAACGGACAAAAGTTACTCTGGGGATAACAGGCTGATACCGTCCGAGAGTTCACATCGACGACGGTGTTTGGCACCTCGATGTCGGCTCATCGCATCCTGGGGCTGAAGCAGGTCCCAAGGGTTGGGCTGTTCGCCCATTAAAGCGGTACGTGAGTTGGGTTCAGAACGTCGTGAGACAGTTCGGTCCCTATCTACCGTAGGCGAAGGAGACTTGAGGGGAGTCGCCCCCAGTACGAGAGGACCGGGGTGAATGTACCAATGGTGTACCAGCTATCCTGCCAGGGGTATAAGCTGGGTAGCCAAGTGCAAATTGATAAGCGCTGAAAGCATCTAAGCGCGAAGCAAACCCCAAGATAAGGTCTCCCACTCGAAAGAGGTAAGGGTGGTTCGAGAACAGGACCTTGATAGGCCGGAGGTGGAGGCATGGTGACATGTAGAGCCGACCGGTACTAATAACCCGAGGCCTTAACCTGAAACTCTATTCAGTTTTGAATGACTGTTATGCCGGGTGAGGATACCGGACTGGGAAACACCCGTTCCCATTCCGAATACGGCCGTTAAGCCAGTCCGGGCCGATGGTAGTAAGGGGGCGACCCTTTGCAAGAGTAGGTCATTGCCCGGCTTATATATAACGGGACCAATCAGGTCCCGTTTGTTTTTCTTGTAATTTTGATTTTATATCTCTTCTCTTACAATTGGCATCGTCATGCATCTTGGGCCGCCACGGCCTCTTGATAGTTCGCTTGACGGTATTTCTATGACTTCTATGCCTGCCTTTCTTAACAACTTGTTTGTCACGTAATTTCTTGAGTAGGTTATAACTGTGCCCGGACATATCGCAAAGACATTTGACCCGTCGCTCCATTGCTCTCTGTCTTGGACTATAGGATCTTCTCCCCCACACTTTACGAGTTCTACGGCACTCAATTTAAGGTGTTTTTTGAGAATGTTGGAAAGTTTTCCGTTCTCAGATTCTATTTTTAGATCTCCTTTAACGTTCTTTATTGAGAAGATCTCTATGTTGTCTGTCAATTTGGGATGAATAACGAATTTATCTACGTCCATCATCGTAAAAATTGTATCTAAATGCATAAAAGCCCGCGTTTGTGGTATCACAAAGGCAAGTATCGTTTCAAATCTTTCTTTAGATGCGAAGATCCTTTTTGATATCAACTCAACGGCCTCCGGTTCTGTTCTTTCCGAAATGCCGATGGCAAGTACTTTTGAACTTAGAATAAGTATGTCTCCGCCTTCTATAAAGAAGGGATCGCTTAAATTGTAATACCTCGGAATTTCCTCGTCTTTAAAAAGGGGATGGTATTTATAAACGTAATCCATGAGAAGGGCCTCTCGTCTTCTCG
>NZ_JBMFLX010000192.1:0-1875 GCF_049970975.1 Infirmifilum sp.
ATCTTTTTCAATTTCGTAAAAAGCTAGCAGAGTTTTTATTTCTCTTTCAATGTTTAAAACATGCTTTTGAAAAGTTCTGGCTCCAGCGGTTATGTTTGTCTCGTGCACCCTGTAGTAAACGTGGGTTTTCTCTACGTATAGTGGTTTGCAATATTTCATTGCTAAGAGCGCTATTAGCCAATCATCAAATAGCCAATCATAATATGGAGAATCTATCTTTGCGATAAGCTTTTTGATATTGTTTAAGCAGTCTTTTTTAAGCATTATAGTGTTTATATCAACATAATTTCCTTTAATTAACCTACATCTATCATATGGATTTTGAGGGATTTCCGTTAGCCAGCGAAGTTTTTGACCGTTTTTGTCTACAACTAATGCTCTTGTAAAGACGAATGAAGCATTATATCTCATAGCTTCGCTAACAACTTCTTTTATGTAATTTGAAGGATAGTAATTATCATAGTCCAAGAAAAAGATGTACTCCCCATCAACATTTTCAAAACCGCATTTCTGCAAAGCTCTGAAGGGTGTCAGGTGTGTATGTCTCACAATTCTAATTGATCTTTCTGAAGATGTGTTTTCTTGAAATCCCAAGACTATGTCCAACGTCCTATCATCAGAACCCTCATCATAGCAAACAATTGTAGAGATAACTCCCTCATAATCTTGATTAATAACAGACTTCAACGCATCCCCTATATACTTTTCAGAGTTAAATGCTCTAATAATTACCGAAACACGACCCTCCATCAAAATCCCTTACCTAAACACAGATAATGATATAATGGTAAAAACCTTCGCTTTCAACAGATCTTCGCTAATTTATAAAAGCACCCTAGTTAAGATAATCCCGCACATGAAAGCTTTCTCAAAATAAGTCCCTTTGAAAAAACCCTCAAACAACATACGGTAATGGTTTCTTATACAAGTCCATAAATATCCCTTAATTCGTGAATACTCCGTCAGGCTAATTCCATCATCCCTCCCAGGTATAATGTTTTTGTCAAGGTGGCCGAAATCTCGAGCTGATAACGCTATTAACGTCTTTCTCATTAACGCCGTCCAGGGTCTATTGGATTATGCTACATAATCTCTCAATTGACAGTATTTACCATACCATCAACACTCTTTCAAAAAAGGATGAGCGTGGTTATGGTTTAGGAACCTGAGCGTATAGTTGTTTCTCCACTTCTTTATTAACCTTGGCATTTTGTATCATTACATGAGCCTTTGGAAGAAGAGTTTATTAAATTCGCTCTGGATGTTAATTTACCAGCTAAGAAGGAAAACACGATAGCATGGAATAAACGGAAGTCGTACACCATAAGGATATAAGTTGGCTAAGCTACTGAGAGACAGATTCTAGGTATACGAGCTGTATAATGTAGGTAAGGAAAAGATGATAAATATATTGTCGAGGACTAAGGTATTCATAGACATAGGTTGGCATCCGGGCAGAGATAGGCCGCCCCGTGAGACTGTTGCCGTGTGGAATGTACCTCTCGTAAACAATTACGGGGGCTGTGTTATCATGAAGACTATCCAGTTCCTTAGCTACAGGGGGCTGGTCGACAGAGTAATCGACTTCGTTGAGGACTATGATGCCCATATAAAGGAGTTCGAGGGCTTCCGTCGCTATATTGTTGAGGAGCCGGAATTATTCGTGAAGGACGTGGGGTGCTGGTAAGAGAGTTGGGACTATGACGCGAATCGTTATACTAGGTTGTGGATGGTCGGGCCTCGTTTCTTCTATCAGTCTGAAGTCTCTCTATTCGGCTACCGATGTTGTCTGCGTCGATAGGGCATTCGACGGCGGTCTTCTCGCATCAGCTAGAATAGGTCCCTACCTTTTCGATGTAGGGGGTAGCCACGTGG
>NZ_JBMFLX010000193.1:0-1869 GCF_049970975.1 Infirmifilum sp.
TGCATCATCAAACTCTACTCGCCATAAATTAGTTCCAGTGGCCGCTGAGTAGGCAGAAAGTCGTGGGGGGAGGGGACGCTCCCACTGATTGACTCGGGGGGCCCAGGCTACAAACAATTTTCCATTCCAATAAGTAAGTAAATAATAGTTGTACGGCACTCTCACATAAACGCGGCTTTCTCCCAACTCTACATCCCATTTTGTAGTAAGCGTGAAAAGATTTTTCGCGCTAGTATAGTCATGCCAATGGTAGAAGGTGAGAAACAATTTTCCTTCTCCTATAACTGGATAGCATGTACGCATGCGATACCAATCTGAGTGAACCTCAGCTAAATGGGTACCGTCTGTTTCGTTAAAAATATGTGCTTTTTCATCAGGCCTTACTATAATTAGTCTTCCACTAGCTGCTATCATACCATCACATTGCTGGTTTATCTTCCAGGTAACTACTGCAGAAGTTGGGCCAACTGAAGATAAGAAGCCATTGTGTCTTTCATCTCCGTGGAATTGACTACAACTTGATGCTTGTTCACCTTCTGCTAGAACCATTAGGTTGCTAGAACATAATGAAAGCAGCATAACAGCTACTAAAACTATCTTTTTCATGCTTGTAAAGTAGTGGAGATTAAAATATTTAAATTTTTTACCGTGACCTACCTGTGATACCCGTAGTCCAAGCTCCAGCTATTGTGCCCTTTAATACGCACTATTGGGTTGGCTGGCCTACTGCCGACAATCCCTGGATTATGCCTGTACCCTGGTGGGCACAATTTAACTTAGTAGTCTCAGGTTACTATTCCCCAGCTAAAGGTCAGTGGGTTGGAGGCATAAAACCCGCTCGAGTAGACTATACCACCGTTTATTTCACAAAGGACACGCCAAAGTTCCGAGGGATAGACCTTGTGTGGTACGGTCCCTTTAAAGCCGGTGATGCGGCAAGGATACCCTCTGACGACGCTGATTTTTGGATCAAGAAGGGATATGCCTCATTAACACCGCAATTACCCACAGTAAGTATAGCCCCTGAGATTAAGCCGTTAGTAGAACAAGTAATAGCGCTTAATAGAACTCTATCCTCTTTGAGAGATAGCATAAACGATTTTGCGGCTGAATTGTCGGGTCTGTCGAACATAGTACTGCTAAATACTGTACTATTGGTTGTTCTGCTGTTTACCGTTATGTATTTGATTATTAAAACCAGAAAACAATAATTTTTTTATTTAATTATCATCTTTTTAATATATTTTTCATCTTAGGCACGTTTAAATAATGTTTTATGTGAATATTGATTTTATATTCGTATGATTTTTCCTGTGTCATCACCAGCGAATATTCCTAGAGTGGTTGCTTTTTCTTTAAACTCATAATCTTTAAGAATCTCTAGGAAGGCTTTCAGGGGCTGTTCTGTTAAGTAATCGGCGAGTGTTAGGAAGTCGAATCTCTCCTTCGTGATGGGTCTAAAGTCTAAACCCAAACTCTTAGCTGTCCACAGGGGACCTATGGTTACGTCGGCCTTACCGTTTAATACTCTTAGCGCTGCCTCGTAATGCGACAGGTAGCTGGAATCGTAACCCTTTATCCTGCTATGTAGGGCATGGAGGGGTATTCCATATTCGGTTGAAAGCTTTTTCAGTAAATAGTCAAGGAGGAGGTGGGTGCCACTACCTTTGTTCCTATTTGCTAGCACCACATCTCTTCTCAAAAGGTCTTCTGGCGAGAATATGTTTTTAGGGTTTCCGGGAGCTACAATAAATCCTATTTCACGCCAGTAGCCTCTGATAAGCACCAGATCCTTGCCAGCGTTTTTCTTAAGTAAGTGCAAGTTGTATTCACCCGTCTCCGGATCTATTACATGTACCCCTGCCAGGT
>NZ_JBMFLX010000194.1:0-1860 GCF_049970975.1 Infirmifilum sp.
GTAGATTTTCTCAACTATCTCGGCCCTAGTTCTCTGGAGAAGAAACTCCACAACCATTACCTTGTAGGGATCTTTGACCCCTCTCCAAGGGAACTTCCTGCCATGCCCCGTGTACCAGCTCTCCAGCTTCCTTGCCACGGTTCTTGCGCTGACCACGGTTGTCATTTGTTAGAGATACCCCCTGAGCTCCCTCGCCAGGGCCTCGGCCAGCAGAGGAGGCACGGCATCCCCCACCAGCACCCTTTGCTTAATAAGGGGCCCACAGAATACGTAGGTATCCGGAAATGACTGCAGCCGGGCGGTCTCCCTCACGGTGAGTCCACGTGGTTGCTCTGGATGTGCGAAGAACCATTGAGGCCTAACACCGCCGGCGGGTATCGTGGGGGAGAGGTCGTCCCACCTAAGCCTTATTCTCTGCTTGAACGTTTCGTAGAGCGGCTCTCCGGGCTTCGTCTTCCTGATGCGCTCCACGGTCCACTCAGGATGCTTTGGTGCCCTGTGATTGTAAAGTCTCACGCTACCCTCTCTCATGAGCTTCTGGTATTCGGTTTTCGGCTCGCTTTCATAGCTCCTCTTCTCCTCTCCCGGCATCAGGTGCGGCAGATCTGAAATGGCATCCCACACCGTAACGTATGGCTTCGCACACGACCCCACATCTTCATCTACAAGCGCGCAGAGGCTCGTCGGCGAGCCGTGCGTGGGCCTCGGGGGCTCAAATTTCTCCCTTGAAGTGGTGCCGATAAAGAATAGTCTTTCCCTTTTCTGTGGGACCCCATAGTTAGCGGCGTCCAGCGTGAAGGATCTAACGTTGAACCCCAGCTTTCTCATATCCTCTTCGATGATTCGCCTGAACGACTCGTTTTCTCTTCTAAGAAGCCCTGGAACGTTCTCTATCAGCGCCGCCTTGGGTCTGAGAAATTTAACGACTCTCATGAACTCCACGAAGAGGTAGTTTCTGGGATCGGAAGGATCGTACCTTCTGTTCAGAAGCGAGTACCCCTCGCACGGTATTCCAGCGACGACGAGGTCGACTCCCCCTCGCTCAATCCCCGCCGTGTCCAGTATCTCCTCCACGGTTACCTTTCTAATGTCTTTATTTACCCACGCGATCTCCGGGTTGTTAAAGGTATAGGTCCTTATCGCATCCCAGTCCACGTCGAGACCTAAAATTACCCTGTAATCGGCTCGCTTAAAGCCCAAGGTGAGGCCCCCCGAGCCGCAGAAGAGATCTATCACCGTTGGTTTGTCTTTCATCGTCTCAGTCCCGCCCTCACAAGCTTTCGTACGCTTTCAATGTTTGCTTTGAGGACAGAGCGAACCACAACCCCGGCAAGGGCACCGAGGGTTTCATCCGCTGGCTTCTCGGCCTCGATGCCCAGTCTTCTGCACGCCATCAGTATGAAATCCAGAACCCTGAAGCGATCGTAGTCTCTCTTGTAGAGCTCGGTGAGCGTTCCAACAACGGCGTCGGCCCCCCCGCCCTCCTCTACCGCCCTTAACACCTCGTCAACGGCCTTGGTAAATGTATTCCCGGACTCTTCTTGGTGTTCTCGGCGACCCTCAAGCCAATTCTTTATCTCGCGAAGCTTCATTTCTGGTGTGTCCGTATCTACCGCTATTTCTCTTGCGCCTGCGGCTCTATAAAGCTCTTGGTAGAGGTCCTCCTGTGTCTCCACAAGCTCCTTCAAAAGCGCTCTGACCCTCTCTGCCCGAGGACCCGCTCCGCGGAGCAGACCCCTTATCTCGCTTCTCTTATAGGTTTCTATGCCCCTCCTTTGATCGAAGCCGTACTTAGACAACTCCCCCTCGAGTGCCCTAATCCTACTTCTTAAGTGGTCCACTCGTGTAGAAACCTCCATA
>NZ_JBMFLX010000195.1:0-1845 GCF_049970975.1 Infirmifilum sp.
TCCTCCTCGCCGGAGACCCCGCGGTCTACGTGAGGACAGAGGCGGAGTTCAGGGACGTCGCGAGGCAGGCGAAGACGTTTTCAATGGACTTCGAGTCCTAGCGGGTTTACGACGTATCGAGCAGGTAGGAGCCGGGCGAAGCCCCCGACACAGTCGTAGTAGACATCTTTGGCTCTTGAAGGTGGCGAGGCAGATGAGTGAGCTAGCTCAGCGAGGGCAGGCGGAAGTAGCTAAGAAGAAGAGGTGCGTAGCCCTAGACGCGCAGACCCTGGTGGCGGCTGTACACGAGGTCTACAGAGTACCGGGGGTTTGGGAGACGAGAAGGCCAGGTCTCCTTACAAGCACGTGAGGCTGGTGATAGACTCGATCAGCGCATTCTGGGCAGACAAACCGGCCATGGCGATGAAGTACAGCTACGACTCGAAAACAGCGACTCACAGAGAAAACGTAACGGCCTACCTTGTCTCGCAGTACGCTATGACCACAAGGTCTACGTTCAGCTTCGGACTCGGGCACATAGCAGACGGGGCCTTCCACTTGTGGATGGATAACGTTGGATCGAGGAGGGAAGTAGTAAGGTACCTGATCATCAAGGAAATGGGGATGACAAACCGCAGGAGAACGGCTTTTTAAGCTGGGCACAATCCTCGGCAAGGGCATAGTGATCTCGGAGCCCGGCTGAGGCTACCTGCAGAAGCCCCGCATGTTAACCGGTGTTGGAGAGGCAGCCCTATTAGGCAGCAGTTGCCCGCTCTCAAGCCTAGCGAGAGCTCTGCTTAGGGGCTCGGCATCTAGTGCTACAGTAACAGCCACAGCAGCCAGCGCAGACCACTTACCCCACTTATCAACCCAGTACTCCTCCACGAGCTTCTCGTCAATCGAATAAGCCGTGCTCGCGATTCTCATGAGCCACCTATCAATCGGCGGTAGCTCGTAGCGCCTCGTTGAAAACGTTATTGCAAGCCTCGCAGTGTAAGGCCCAACGCCCTTAATGCCCCTCAAGACCTTCTCGGCCTTCTCGGGCTTTATTCTAGACAGCTCTCTCTCCGAAACCCCGCTTTCGAGTAGGAAGCGGGCTGCGTTGACAATAGTCCTCGACCTGTAGCCAACTCCCGCCTCGAGGAGCTTTTCAACGTTTTCAAGGACTTCGCTAGGAGTAGGCGGCCTCAACACCTTCCTGCCCTCCACCTCGACGTACTTTCCGTAGGCTTCTACGAGCCTGTGGAGCATTTCCCACCCCTGCTTGAAGCTCGCGTTCTGCTGGCATGTCCCGGTAACGAGGGCCCACCACAGCCCGCTTGACCTGAGCCTCCACCCAGAGTACTCAACTGCAAAGGGGCCGAGTAGGGGGTCCCCTCGAGCTTTAGAGTAGAACTCTGAGGGGTCTTCCCGGAGCCCCATAACCTCTTCGAGCTTCTTTACCAGTTCATCCACGTTACTGCAGCTCTGCGAGTAGAGCCTGTAGCCGCCGTTGCGCAGCACGACTGCCACCGATGGCTCATCGCTCGGCAGGTATACGTATGAGTAGTGCTCGCCAAGCCAGAAGCACAGGTTGTACGTCGTGGCGGTAAGCCAGGGATCCGCTCCCCGGGCCTCTAACAAGCCCTCGGCACACAGCCTGAGACCCAAAGCGCTTCACCACAAGCGCGTGCAACTATACGCACAGCGATTGGGCAATTAAGTGTTATAGTTGAGCGCGCTCCTATAACACGGGGACCTAGGCATTAGCTACTTCGAGTAAGCTTCTCGTTGACGACGTTCAGAGCGTTTTCTCCAGCATGAAGGAACTTCTCTGCGGTGCCACGGCCTATCTATATCCAGGGCTTTCTAAGCCCTTTTCGGGTA
>NZ_JBMFLX010000196.1:0-1826 GCF_049970975.1 Infirmifilum sp.
AGCGAGGTGCGCGCAGGGGGTTTTAAAATGGTTTAAGCGGTTGGAGGGCCCACTCGAGCATCTTGAGCTTTACTTCAAGGGCGTTGGCCGGTATGAGGAAGTTATGAAGGAGGTGAAGACTATGATCGCGAACCTGGAGCATAGAAAGCCGTAGAAGTGTTGAGTGGGGAGGAGCTTGAGCAGTATAAGTTGTGCGTTCCCCGATGAGTTGAAGACATCGGGAACTCCACTACAACTGGGCGAGGCGTGCTCGAGGGGGATCCCAGTAGCGGCGTTAAAAGCGCTCTGAAGGGCGTAGCGAACAGCGCACAAAGCTCCACCGCTTAAGGGTGTTGCCGGGCTAGGCCGCTTCTATGGCGCCTACGGCCTCCAGCCTAATGTTGCGAGGGATAGGGAAAGACTTAGACAGCGAGACCTCCACATCAGGTGCTATCAAGAACAGTGCCCAAGTCTCCTAATCAGGCCGAAGAAGAGATCTGGAGCGAAAAATTTAAATCTGCTTCTTGAAAGGTTAAAATTGTGTCGAACATAATTTTTTCTCCCGGCGAGAAAGTGATACTTTCGGGTAAGGGTAGAGTAGAGCAACCCATTAGGGGGGAGGGAGAGCTTTACCTTACCAACAAACGCATCGTACTGATACATAGGACAGGCCTAATTAGAAAACGTGAAACACCATTAGTAGATATACGCTTAGATCAAATCTCTTATGCTAAGGTAGAAGGTCTTTTATCAAAGGTATTAGTTATTGGTATACCGCAAGGTGGTACTGTTATAGCCTACAAGATTAAAGTATCAAATCCAGACTCTTGGCTAGCAGCGATATATTCTGGCCGCCAATAGCTGAGCCTCTTGAGCACCTGTCGCGCTCGGAGATTTTTTTTGAATAAGTAAGCTACCTATTAATAACATTATCTAAAGTAATCATGTTATACGATGAGCAGGTAAGAGAACCCTTGGATTAAGTTACGGAGGAAATAATCCAAGCTTTGTGTGCGGAGGAGCGAGGATCCTGGAGGAGGCGGCCCGCAGAGGGGTTAAAATGGAGACTCAGAACATACACCTTTCTGAGTGAGAGAGTTTTTAAAAATGGATTAGGCTTTGGTCTTTGTCGGGAAGGGTTTTACAGCTTGAATAAGTCTCCTGACTGTTGCGGTATTTACTTATTGAGAAAAAAGGTTCTCCGTTGGACGTTATATGAGCTACTCTATGGCCAGAGACCGGGCTATGAATATCTTTCACGAGAAGAAATCTCATTAATTCCTCTAGCTGGCTTACGTAGGAAGTTAGAGCGTCATTGGGAAATTATTCTGGAGACAGCATCTAATAAAAAACTAATGCGAGAACTCACTGATTCACGGGAAGATTTGCAAACCTAAAGAGAACTTTTAGGGCCGAGATAGCCCCTTTTAGGGACTCTGGTTTAGGATCAACATAAACAATGGCCAGAACCTTGCCATTATTATCAATCCTTATCTCAGCACCCCCACTAGTTTTTATTGCATCGTAGAAGCTAGTCTGCTCTTTAACCTCTTCATCCACATCTCCGGTTTCACCTGGGGTAGGCGTCACAATCACTGCACAATCTGCATTGAACTCGTATAGATAAGCCACTGCTTTGAACCTGGCTTGAACTAGGTAATTGTAGCTCCTGCTATATTTATAGTCGACCAAAAGTATCCTTCGCTTATTCTCTCCCTTTAATAGAATTATCGTATCTGGTAGTCCACCCAATTTTCTTATAAGCTCTCTTTCAACGGGGCCATTCATTATACCTCTGGCATAGGCTCTCGCTAGTCTAGATTCCACGTCCTCGGGCAATGTATTAT
>NZ_JBMFLX010000197.1:0-1802 GCF_049970975.1 Infirmifilum sp.
TGTTTTGATGTGTATGACCGGGCTTTGATTGTACTGGGTTCTGCCGCGTACGCGTTCGAGGCTGGGGTTTCGTCCGTCTTGAGGGTTTTGGAGAGTTTTAGTGTTGAGGGTGTCGACCTGTATGCGAGTGGCTTCGCGGTGAAGGAGGCTGAGAGGGTTAGAGATGTTGTTGCTAGGTTGACGGGCGTGGAGGTGAGGGTTTCTGAGGCGCCTCAGGACTACCGTAAGGCTTACCAGCTTTTCAGGGATGGGCTGAGTGGCTCATCGATCGCTGTTCCTACTGCTGGCTCTGCGGCGAGTATTATCGGGTTGACTATGGCTGCGGCTGAGAAGGGCGCGCTTGTGGCTCACGTGTATTTTCCGTTTGGGCCGTGGACTGGGATGTTCTACCCGTTTGTCCCGAGGTATATTCAGCCGGTGCAGGTGTCTAGGCCTCCTGGGGGTCTGGGAGGGGTTAAGGTTGACTGGGGGGAGGCTAGGGCCTTGATGGGGGAGCTGGGGTGGCCTAGGCTATGGGAGATGCTCGGTGGCTTGGCGCTGGGGCTTAACGAGCTGGATGCCGAGCTCTACGTGTCCTCGGACCTCCCGGATTACCCCATGCTCACACTGAGGGTTAGGAGCGGGGTCTTCGAGGGTAGGGCTTCGACGCAGCTTTCCCTTATTCTCGGCGTAAAGGAGTTGATGAAGACGGAGCTTTGGGGGAAGGATGCGGATAAGCGGCTTCCCCAGCCCGCCGGGGAGAAAAGCAGCTCGATAGCTACTCCCCAAGTGAGCCACAGGTCGCTGGAAAAGTTTCTTGAGATAGCATTGTCTCATCTTGCGAGGGCTGAGAAATTTGAGGAGGACATATCTCGCGTGGGGGACTGTTTCTGGAGGCTGCTAGGGTTTAGGGTTTTGAGGCTTGAGGGGGAGGGGGACGTTATAATTGACACGAACCTCGTGTATAACGGCGTTCATCTCCTGTCTCAAGGTTATAAGGGGAGGATAATGGTGCCGTACTGTGTTATGGTGGAGCTCCTCAATAAGAGGTCTCAGGCTAAGACGCCCCTGTCGAAGCTATGCGAGCACACGGTCTTCCTCGCGTTCGAGGCGCTGTTGAGGAGTGCATACCTTATACCCTCGGACACCTGGTTTTGCGACGCCGTGCTGCCCAGGCTTGACCCGTTGACGCTCGAGAAGGCCACCCTTGTGACCGCTGATAAGGCATCCTACGAGCTCTGGAACAACATGTACAGGAACCTCAAGGTGAAGGCGATGCTCATCGATGAGAACAGTTACTCTAGGCCTGACACGGCTACGCTGCACCACGCCATGCTCACGCTGTACGCGGTTTTAACGGGTTATACAGGGGACCTGTCTAAGCAGGTTTAAAAGGGCTTTGCGATAGAACGCTGTGTAGGGTTTTCGCTGGGCTTTAGACGTCAAGCTCTTAGAATCCTCGGTCTCTATGGCTCCAATCGGTCTGAGGATGGGTATTACTTTGATCCACTTGAAGTTGCTGTTTATCTCTCCCCTCAAGCCGCTGGATGGTTAACTGTTTGACAGCTCTTCAAGGTCTCTTTTTTCCCCGGGTGGCAAGCAAGAGTGCTTCCCCACCGAAGCCTGGGAAAGCCTGGGGAAGCGGTCCTTGTCACCGGGATGATCCGGTCAGCTATTCCATAAAGGCTATAAACTGGAATCCCCGTGGTATGGTATCACTCTTAATCCGCGTATCTTGCTTAGATGCCTTGTATTGCCTGTGAGGATCGAGTATCCGTTCTCGCGTGCTATGATGCCGATCAATAAATCTCTAATATCTAGGG
>NZ_JBMFLX010000198.1:0-1797 GCF_049970975.1 Infirmifilum sp.
GACAATAATATTTATTGGTAACATGAGTGAGCGTTTGCTGAGACCTAAGGAGGTTTGCGAGCTTCTTGGTGTTAGTTATACTACTCTACGTAGGTGGATTAAGGAAGGGAGAGTGAAAGCTGTACAAACCATTGGTGGTAAATATCGTATTCCAGAGAGTGAAGTGAGAAGAATACTGAGTGGGGCTGAGGTCAGGGAGATCAGAGCAGTTATTTACACTCGTGTTAGCTCTAGCGATCAGAAAGATAGCTTAGAAAGACAAATCCAGTACTTAACGCAGTACTGCATAAGTAGGGGCTATAAAGTCGTAGATATTCTAAGCGATGTTGCTAGTGGTCTTAAGACTGACCGCAGAGGATTGCTGAAGCTCTTTAACTACGTTGCTAGTAGACAAGTAGATGTTGTAGTCGTAACCTACAGGGATAGATTGACGAGGTTTGGTTTCGAATACCTAGAGTACTTCTTTAAACAATATGGTGTTAGGATTGAGACTGTTTTTGGTGAGGAGCTTAAAAACGCTTATCAAGAGCTCGTGGAGGACTTGATCGAGATTGTTACATCGTTTGCTGGAAAGCTCTATGGTATGAGGAGCCACAGGAAAAAGAGGCTCGTTGAGGGCTTCAAAAAGCTAGTGGAAGAGGTCGAGAAGGGCAGTGGCGAGAGTAGCTAGAACCATTGTAGTCGAGACGCCGCCCATTCCGAGGAGGCTGTTCAGGGTCTTCGTCGAGGTCGAAGGCATGTACCGGAACATGGTCGAGCAGCTCACGTTATACGCTGTGAGGGAGGGCGTATCCTCCTTCACGAAGCTTAAGGCGCTGAAGTACCGGGAGCTGAGGAATCTATACCCTCAGCTCCCTTCTCACTACGCGTACACCGCGTGCCAGGACGCGTCGGCTAGAGCCAAAAGCTTCCTGAGGCTGAAGAAGAGAGGGCTGACCGAGAAGGCCCTGCCCGAGGTCAACACGGTGTCTATATGGCTCGACGACCACTTGTGGAAAACAAATGGTTTAACATCTATTAAAGTAGCCACTCATAAGGGTTGGGTACCTCTCGAAGTTGTTCCGCACAAGCAGTACTGGAAGTACGTCAATAGTGGCTGGAGGCTTGCTCCCGAAGCAAAGATTAAGCTGAATAAGAGGAGCAGAAAATTGCTAGTCTACCTGACCTTCGCTAAAGAGGTCGGGGAGTACAAGCCACGCGGCTATGTCTCTGTAGACGTCAACGAGGAGAACGTGACTGTCCTACTCGACGGTGTAGCGCTCCTCTTCGAGACGAATGTGAAGAAAGTCGTTTTGGGTTACTATTACCGGAGGAAGAGGGTGCAGGAGAGGTACGACGCTGTCTACGGGACTAATTCTAGTAGAAAGAAGAGGATCCTGAGGAAGCTCAAGGAAAAGGAGAAGAAAGATGACGCGAGGTGGAAGATTGCGAACATAATTGTGAGAGAGGCTTCCAAGAGAGGTTACGCCATAGTCATGGAGAGGCTCGGCAGGAGACCCGGTGAGAAGATGGTCTCCAGGATAAGGGATCGCCAGTTGAGGCACAGGATATTCCAAGCCGCCTTTAGAGGCATGCAGAAGGCGATTGAGGAGAAAGCCCGAGAACACGGCCTTCCGGTAGTCTACGTGAACCCGAGGAACACGTCCAGGCTCTGCCCGATCCACTGCTCGGAGATCGCCTACGAGAATGGATCCAGGCTCGGGAGGTGCGCTAAGGGCGGCGAGGCCTGGCACAGGGACGTGGTAGCCGTCTGGAACCTCCTCAAGATCCGCCTAGGCGATGGGAGCACTGCTCCGA
>NZ_JBMFLX010000199.1:0-1751 GCF_049970975.1 Infirmifilum sp.
TTTGAATATAAGTTCCTTGATAACGACTTGATGATGGCTTAGAAGCTCAGCAACGGAGTTGAAGACCTGGTGATCATTAGTGAGAAGCTTAATCCAAGGCAGGTGCTGTGCTTATTTAATTACCTCTGGAGATATCATATAATAGTATGTGTCATATTAACTAAGAAGCCTTTAACGGCAATTATGTATGACACGTAGTTACTAGAGTTAATTAAATACATCAACAGTAACAGCAGTGAGATTAAAACCATAGACCTAAAAGGCTAGATTAAAATAATAGAACACTTAGGGTCATTCGTGAGAACATCGACAAAAGAGCTTCTTGAAAGCGCTGAAAGTATCTACAAGATGCTTCTCGAAGCCTCTCGAGAGTTAACCTCGGAGATTTCCAGTGTGTGTAAGAGTCTTCAATTGCCTAGGGTAGAGGTGCTGCTTTCTCTGAGGGAGTTTCATGAGGAAGAAAGTGAAGGGGTGTTTATCGTGTGTGGCTTGTATGATCCGGTTAGCAGGGAGATCTTGGTTTCGCTACCGTGCCTATTAAGGTCAGGTGGAGAGTTTGTTGATAAATTCCTTGAGACTCTAGCTCATGAGCTTGTTCACCACTGCCAATTTGCTGGAGGCCCTGGTGATATATGTGGGGTAAAACTTAGCGTAAAGGATGCGGAGTTGCTGGCTAAGATCCTACCCTACGCTCATAGACCACATGAAATCGAGGCTTACAGTAAGCAACGTGAGTTAAGCGAGTTCATCAAGCCTTACCTGGGTGGCTCTAAGAAGCTCTTAATGAGGGTGTTGCGTACGCTTAGAAACAATGTAGAGGTGGAGATAGGGCTTGAGCAACTGCGGTGGTTTTCCATTCTAGGCCCGGACATTAGAGATGAGTGTAGTGTTGGATCAATGCTCTTGAAAGCTCTAGGAAACTTCAAGGTTGAAGAGGTCGAGGTCGTTGTAAACCCAGACTTGTCCAAGGAGCCTGGTGAAGCCCACGTATATGTGCTCATAGGCGGAGGCATAGCCCTCAGGTACTTGTGGCACGAAGATCCACAGAAAGACATTTACATGCCCCTGAAGCCCGTGAGCATCAAGCTCCCTGGAGGCGAGTACTGGATTAAGTATATCAAGGCATCATATGATTTCCTCAAAAGCCCTCTAAGAAGCGAAGGTCGAGAACCTCAATACCTGATTTTGGAGCCCACAGAGGTAGAGAGTTACATCGCTGGGAGCGTCTGTAGAGGTGAACAGAAAGCTATTCGCGCAGAGGATCTAGTCTCCCTAATCTCGGTCATAACATTAAGAGTTTATGGTGGTTGGCCACAGGATGAAAATGACGTTAGAGAGATACTAGGTAAGCTAAGCGTGGCTCCGAGAGGAAACTTAATTGAAATCAGCCCCTCCATTAATAGAAGAGGATCTTACCCCGAGCCCGAGCCTATATCAATTCTCGTATGCAAGGATACTAAGATACGAGTGAACAGTGACTCCATAGAGGCTACAGCAGTCGCGAATAACTGGCTTAATTACTTGAACAGTTTGGTTGAAACTGTTAGAGAAAGTGTAAAATTGTGTAAAATATCTAAGTCGTTGAGAGAAAGAGGGGGTGGATTTATCCCCTTTCATAGAGCGTGAACTCGAGATAATCTTTCCAGGTACTTCCAGTTACAAGCAAAGCTGACAGTATCTGCTAAATGAGATTTAAAACCCACAGTATCAACCACAATCCACTTTAAAAGCTCCTTAGTTCTTAGACGAAA
>NZ_JBMFLX010000200.1:0-1706 GCF_049970975.1 Infirmifilum sp.
AGAAAATACTTGCTAGAATGGCAATATGGCTGAAGAGGTTCGCGGAGGCGTACATACATGAGTAGCCAGGTTACGATTAGAGTCAGACAGTCAACACCTGCATTCGTGGGATACTACGAACCCGAGCTTATAGACACAACATACTTCTTAAGACCCACAAGCATCAAAGGAATATGGAGGTGGTTCGCTAGAGCAGTCGTAGCTGGTGCACTCTACGACAGCAACCTACTCTGCGGAAAAGAAGACAAAAACGTCGTGAGAAGGCCGACCGACTTCGAGGTCAAAGCCATATCTAGAATCGTCGGTGAAAAAATGGGTCTCGGCTACTCTAGCGGGTCCAAAATGGGAGGAGTATCAAAGTACAAAATAAGAGTAGAAGTTGTACGTCGACCTCAAGAGCGCAGCGCATCTAGTCGACGTGTCTGGCTGGACGGTAGGGTGAGAGAATTACAGAGAATCGGTTTATTGACCATACATAGGAAAGATGAGCCCCCACCAAAGCTCGCGTATTTCCTAAATGGCGAATTTAACATTATAATCGAGCCTGACTCACGCCTTCCAAGTGCATCCAGAGAGCTAGCATTGAGAACACTCCTATTGTCTTTAAGTCTCTCAGGCATAGGTAAGGGATCACGAAGGGCGTTGGGCTCTCTCGACGTAATAAGGGTAGAAGGACTAAGTATAGAAAGGGATATGAAATCCTTTTTGTCCAAAACGCGTGAACTCGCTCTACAACTTGTGAAGGATAACGCACGTCTTGAGAAGTGCAAGGAGGAACATCTACCACCCATGCCCTCAATAGCGAGTAGAAAGGTTTCAAACGACCTATATGCCTTTCAACTATACCGAACCAGTAATATGAATTGGGAAGATATCCACAACTTCTTCCTTAGGAGTATAAGGTGCAAAAAAATTACGGGGAATTTTAACTGTCAAGACGATCTCAGGAGAAATCTTGAAGCCTGGATACTAGGCCTCCCACGAAAACAAAAACCACCTGGCCACGGGTCAGATTATACCGGCTACGGAATGGATAAAGACGTTGAAAGGAGAGCGAGCCCGATTTTTATAGTCTATCATGGAGACTCGCACTGGTTTAAAAACGGAGCTGGGGCGTATATTTCCGTATTCGTCTCGGGTGACTGGCCAAAGAGGATTTACTGGTATGGCGGATATGAATCCGATTCCCAACCGCTGGATGTGAATGATAATGGGGAGAAATTGAGTGTGAAAGAGGATGATATTATTCAGGCAACAAGGCATGCACTGCAAGAATTGGGGAGATATTTAAATAAAAAACCTCACGGGGTGTGGCCTTAATGAGTAGTAGGCATCAGCAGAAAATTTCTTTGGAAGACTTCATCGAACAGGAGTTAAAGAAGTACGGGGTCAAGTCGAATATCTACTCCTTCATAACAAGAAAGTTAACCGAGACCGCACTACTTGACCTCGAAGGAAAGATTTCCCTTACTCCGAGAAGAGGCGAAGAGTCTAAGCGACAACCGCTGGAAATGCTAACTACAAGCTTCTCGAAGAGCCTTTCCAAGAGCCTCTACCTGGAGTTCAGCCAAGATAAAATCGAGCCGTTACTCAGTGAGGCTTCCCAATGGGTTCAAGAGGTCTACAAGCTCACGAGCGAGCTCTTCGACTATGTTTTCCGTTTCGACGTGAAAACGGGCTCTAGGCTCATCGTCCACATGAAGAAC
>NZ_JBMFLX010000201.1:0-1686 GCF_049970975.1 Infirmifilum sp.
CACCTATTAGAAGTGAGGCGCAAGTTGAGGATAGGATCCGTGACGTGTTAGCTAAATTCCTGAATCAGAGGTTCAACGGTATCACTATTACTGCCGTTGAACGTCAATACGATGTAGGTGGTAATAGGAGGGCTGACATAGCTGTCCTAAAGGATGATGGTAGGCCACTGCTCATTATAGAGACTAAGAGGAAGATCGAGAGGCATGGGGGTTGGAGGGTTGAGAGGAATTTCATAGTTTCATCGCCTGAAGTCGTTGGGCAAGCCATGGCCTATGCAGCATTGTTGCGGAAGAAAGGGATCCACGTACCATTCATAGCCACAGCTAACGATAGGCAGATAGCCGTATTCCTCGTACCAGAGGATCTTGAGAATTTTGTAGACTGGGAGGCTGTGAGGAAGAGGGATTACGGTAGAGTTATCAGAAACTTCTACGACTACAGACACAACTACATGCTCCTACACGAGGTTCACAGCTTCTCTGAGCAGTACTTCCGGGACCTTCTAGATAAGTTAACGGGTATTTATGCTAAACCCGACAGTCTTAAGGAGAAGAGGCAACCGCTCCACTGGATCCTAATAGAGGATTTAAGGGGTTTCGTTGATCTCCTAACGCCATACGTGCTTGAAGCTATAGCACCTAACGGTAGGTATCGTGTTGAAATTGCTGAGATGGTTGAGGATTATGCTCGTAGGAGGGGTTACAGTCCCGCCCCCGGGAACCTAGCTAGGGAGATGGCGTATGTGCTACTCAACAAGATAGTATTCTACAAGATCCTAGAGAGATTCTACGGACTACCAAAGCTACAACCCCTCTACAGGGAAGGCGAGGTTAGGACCGTTAGCGAGTACCTCACACGTTTAAGGGCGCTCTTCGCTCAAGCTGTCAAAGTTACAGAGGATTATAGGGCAATATTCGATACTGGGTTGTACGATGCTATCGATATAGTAGAGAGTGAGAATATCCTGGAGGCACTGGATTACATCATAGGGCTCATGGACTACTATGAGGTTGAGAAATTCGGCGATATAATTGGCTACGTCTACGAGGATCTGATACCGGGTGAGGAGAGGCACCAGCTAGGTCAGTTCTACACGCCTAGACCCATAGCTGAGCTTATAGTAAAATGGGCTATTAGAAGCCCCGACGACAAGATCCTAGACCCCGGTTGCGGCTCGGGGACGTTCCTAGTCGAGGCCTACAAGAGGCTTGCAGAGCTTAAGTTAAAGAGATCATATGGTGAGATAGAATATGTGCGCTCTGATGTACATAGGCAGATATTGGGTCAATTGTATGGAATCGACATAAATGAGTTTCCAGCACACTTAACAGCAATAAACTTAGCTATGAGGAATCCTAGGGCTCCAAGCGATAACATAAACATATTTGTAAAGGACTATTTCACGGTAATACCAGGTCAAAAGCTACTAGCACCGTATAGGGTCGCGACACCGGAGGGTCGAAAGCAACTCGAAGTGGAATTCAAGGATTTCGACGCCGTAGTGGGTAACCCACCTTATACAAGGTGGACTGAGATCATTAATGACACGCAGGATACGATATTGAGGCTGTATCGTAGAATATTAACCAAGTACAATCTAACTCCTCAAGTCCAGAGAGGTGTTGAACCGGGCATATACGTTTACTGGATCATACACTCCACAGGCTTCCTTAAGGAGGGTGGGA
>NZ_JBMFLX010000202.1:0-1685 GCF_049970975.1 Infirmifilum sp.
CCTTCCCAGCTTACAAGAACCGTAAACTGTGAGTGGCTAACAAGTAGTAACACAGCTTATAAGCGTGAAGTCTTCCTAAAGTATAAGTTTGACGAGAACCTGGAAGGTTACTCCTTCATGGAGGACGTACTCCTCTCATATAAAATCTTCAGAGACTACCCGAAAGGCTTATACATAACGCCCTTAGCTAAATGTATCCATGAGGAGGGCTCCAAGGATATCTACGGAAGCAATTTAGACAAACACAGAGACAACTGTCGTAAATACGTCCTTGTGAAGCTCTTCGGCCTTAAAGGCCTCCTATTGTATCACTGGCAAAACCTCGGCAGAACTATCCTCAAATTCTTAAAACTTGCAACTCTCTCTGGGTGGCGCGGGAAATAATAAATGCGAGATCCAAGATGGATTCATCTATCAGAGGCCTAGTCAGAGTCTTTATTGAGGCTCACCTGTTGATCACCCTCCAGCAATTCTACTGTATACCTTAAGGTACTCGCCTGCAGACTTAACCCAGCTAAAGCTTTCTGCTCTTTTAAGGCTCTTAGCTGAGAGACTAGTATATAATTCATCGTCACCCAATATTGAAAGAATCTTGTCTGCAAGTTCCTCTGCTTCGCCAGGATAGTAGCGGAGCGCGGCATTACCTGCAACCTCAGCAGCACCACCACTATCCGGTACAACGACTGGCAGCCCGCTAGCCATAGCTTCGAGAACAGCAAGTCCGAAGGGTTCTCGTGAACACGTATGAACAAGAAAGCTTGAAGACCGATATAGACGTGGCAGGCTCTTAAAAGGAACTCGATTTATAAGGCGAACTCTACCCGAGAGCCCATTTACACGTAGGTACTCCAAGATGCGGCTTTTAAGCGGGCCATCGCCCCTCATCACTACTATAAAGTCCGCCTTGTCCTTTATCAGTCTTATTGCTTCCAAGAGTACAAACGGCTCCTTAAAATTCGCCAGTCTTGAAACCCAGAGTATCACGTGCCTCCTAGGCGGCCGTCTTATCCTATTGCTCCTAAAATCATCTAAGACCCCATGATAAATTACCTTTAATGGTTTTACTCCAAGTTTTTCTCGAAGTTGGTTAGCAGTGTAATTGCTTATTGTAATTATAGGAACACCCGAGTCGCTTAACGTCAGAAGGTTTTCAAGCTCCCTTAAGTAAAAAAGCCGACTATCCTTATCCTCAACAGAGGGATCTGGAACTCCGTGCTCTGTTACTATTAAATTGTCCCACCTGCGAAGCAGGACTCCTTCACTTGACAAGTTAACATGCACAACATCATATCTCCCAGAGATGTTTTTGAGTAAAAGATCCCTAAGAAGGCTTCTATTACTATGGAAGGGAATCTTCGGGACAATTATCTGTCTAGCATTAAGATCATACCTTGCATGAGAAATTAACGTGAGAACTATCTTGCTTGAAAGCCTCCCGTAGAGACCTAACGTGTAATGCTCAACATGCGGCGTAGCCAACCCCCTCATAAACTACCTAAAACTTCAAGGCCTCGACCCTATAAACTCTTCAAGTGGACCCCTTCCGAAACATGTAGGTTATTCTGAAAACTCCTATAGCTTTTACAAGAGTAAACTTTAGCTATAAGCGGCAGACTACTAGAGGTATGGGTGCCCCTGCTAAAAACGTCTTACCACGTGTTACTATATGCACCGTAACGCTAAAC
>NZ_JBMFLX010000203.1:0-1330 GCF_049970975.1 Infirmifilum sp.
TCCTCCCTCAGCTGAACCGCGCTGCTAGTTTCAACGATGGGAACCTTCACCAGATCGAGCTTGACTCTGTACTCTCCGTTCACAGGGTCGTAGGGCACCACGATGATGCCGTAGCGGGAGAGGGCGGGGTCGACCTCGAGAACCGGTGTGTAGTTGACCCCGGCGAGCGAGAGGAGCAAGTAGGCGTGGTCCACCCTGAGGGGGGCCAGCGGTAGCGCCAGCGCCACCGCGCCTCCCGGCAGCGGCGGGGAGAGCTCCGGCACGTTGTACGCCTCGACCGGGCCGCTGCTGGCAACCTTCGGGAGCAGCGGCAGCAGGTGCCTCCCTACCCACCCACTCCTAACAGTGTTTGCGTCCCGTGACCAGTCGATGAACAGGTACGGCGGCCCCAGACCGTACACGTAGAAGGAGGGTAGGACGGCGCATGGATCCGTCCTGAGGAAGAAACTGGGGGGGAAGAACACGTAGTAGATGGGGGCAGCGAAGGCAGTCGCGTCCCTGCTCCTGATGGAGGGGGAGAGGATCCATCTTTCAGGCTCGTCCCAGAGGCGCGCACGGAGCTCAGCGAGCACTACCGCCTCTTCATCGCTAATTCTCCATGCTTTCCCCCCAAGACCCCAGAAGGACGTGACAACTAAAGTGTTAGGTGATAAAATTAGTATTATGAAAAGCAGCGCAGCGAGCGCCGAACGTGAAGCTCCTTCGAGCGCGCGAGACAGCACGAGCACGGTCGGAGGGGCTAGTGCCATGTAGACGAAGATAACAAACCGCTTCTCGCCCCAGTAGCCGGTCTCGATGCCCATCGTGTTCACCCAAGTGTTCAACCTGCCGAGTGCCACCGCTAGCAGGGCAAGCAGCATTAGGGCGCCAGCGATCGTCCTCTGTTTCTTCGACAGCTCGATCAGACCGATCGTCCCCAGGGGTACGCTCAGTCCGAGTAGGACGGGGTAAGTGAACCAAGGCACCGCGCCAATAGATCCTCCTGGATCAGCCTTAGAAGTTTGGAAAGAGTTTGATGGATCTAAGCTGACCAGAAGGCCTAAGAGCGTAAAGGCAGTCACAAACCAAATGGAAATATGAGCTAAATTGCAACACCGTAATTCTCTTTTTATTAACTTCGACTTTTGAATGATAATGTTAAGGAGGCGCCACCCGATCCCTCTTGCCTGCAGCGCCATTGCCAAGGCGAGCGGTGGCGCTATGAAGACCACTAGGTGAGCTAGCAGGGCGCCCTTCACCAGCTGGCCTCTTACAGAGTAGGCGCCCACTACAGCATTGGCCACCCCCCCAACGAGAGAGGCGAGCAGCACTCCGAGCGTGATCTTACTGA
>NZ_JBMFLX010000203.1:1340-1682 GCF_049970975.1 Infirmifilum sp.
TGAGCCTTTCACTATCGCGGATAAAGAGCAGGAGTGATGCGAGGTACCCCACGAAGAACGTCCCTTCGGTGGGGTGAGTGAGGTACATTGAAAGAGTGAGCACTGCTAGGGCTGCCGCCCCCCTAGCATCCTCAGCTCTGCGTAAAAGGCGGGAGAGCATGCCCACTGACATGGCGAAGGCCGATATCGCGAAAGTCGCCGGTACAGGCCATAGTGCTATGTTGTAAGGTATGTACATAAGGTTGTTGTACATTTTGTCGTTCCCCCTAGCTAGCACAGCGAGATAAAGCGCCTGGGACGCTGGCGGGTTAGCGAGGAGGTACAGCCAGCCCAGGCCCGAGA
>NZ_JBMFLX010000204.1:0-1654 GCF_049970975.1 Infirmifilum sp.
CGTTGTACCCTAGTTTAACTCGTAACGGCTACGGGTCTGGGAACAGAGGAGTATAGCATATATGTTGGTAGCCGGAGGGGTCTTAGGCTCCTCCATAGTTTCTTTAAGGCCCAACAATTTTTATTTTAACTATATATAATAAACTTTATACTGTCTGCCGGCATAGCGGGAAAACGACCTTAATGGAGGCAGTACAGACACGCAAGCCCGGAGCTGTTGATAGGAAGTACCTTTGGACAGTGCTCTCCGTAACTACTATAGGCGCATTCATGGCCGGGCTAGACACACGCATAGTAGTGGTGGGCTTAGACGCTGTGGCTAAGGCGCTCCACGCTGACATAGAGCAGGCACTATGGTTCACCCAGGCATACATGCTAGGGAGCACGTTGATGCTGCTGCTCGTGGGTCGTCTGGCAGACCTCTACGGCCGGGTAAAGCTCTACGTCGCGGGATTCCTGGTCTTCACGATCGGTTCCCTTCTAGCCGGGACATCGACCTCCCCGGAGATGCTTATCTCTACACGTTTCCTTCAAGGGCTTGGGGGAGGTATACTGGGGACTGTTAGCGCGGCAATTGTTACGGATGCCGCTGCGGGGGGCCCTCTCGCCTTTGCATTGAGCATAAACTCTCTGGCCTTCAGGATCGGCTCGCTCCTTGGCTTGACGCTTGGAGGACTCATCATAGGACTCTTCGACTGGAGATATATCTTCTGGATAAACGTCCCCGTGGGCCTTCTAGCATCCTGGTGGGGGTTAAAGGCTCTAAGGGAGACGTACAGGCCTGTCGAGGCCAAGAAGATGGACTGGCCAGGCTTCCTAGCTTTCACGGCCTTCATGGTGTCTATCCTGTTGGCGCTAACCTTTGAGGCATACGGCTTGTCGTATAGGAGGATAGTGAACATCTTGTTGTCCTCGTCTCTAGTCTCACTAGTAGTCTTCGGGTTGTGGGAGCTAAGATCAAGGCACCCCCTGCTAGACCTTAGGCTCTTCCGGGTATGGGGCTTTACGGGCGGGGTCATAGCACAGTTCCTCAACGCTATAGCCTTCGGCTCCGTGATGCTCTTATTCACGCTGTACTTTGAGGTCGGGAAGGGCGTCTCCGCGGCTGGCACCGGTCTACTCATTCTTCCCTACGAGCTTTCCTTCCTCGTCTTCAGCCTGTTGAGCGGGAAGCTCTCGGACAAGTACGGATACGTGTACTTCTCCATTGCAGGCCTACTAATAGGAAGTGCCGCGCTGTTCATACTCTCCGGCCTCACCCTGTCTACGCCTTACCATGTCTTCGCGCTTGGATCTGCACTCCTAGGAGCTGGGAACGGCCTCTTCATCTCGCCCAACAACAGCGCGATAATGTCCTCTGTCCCCGAGCACAGGAGGGGGATAGCCTCAGCACTCAGGAATGTCTTATTCAACCTGGGCCTCACGCTGAGCCTAAACATCTCGGTCCTGCTCTTGTCTAGCAGGCTATCATATAGCCTTATAACGAAACTCCTGATATCAGCCGAGCTAGACCAGGCAACCCTGGACAGTGGACGTAGGTATTTGGCTTTAGCCATAGGAGAGACGTTCCGCATCCTCGGGATAGTTAACCTCTCAGCGGCGATATTCTCGTTCAGCAGGGTTAAGTCAAGTATTAGGTAGCTTCACCTGGAACT
>NZ_JBMFLX010000205.1:0-1649 GCF_049970975.1 Infirmifilum sp.
GTGCCTTAATGCGAATAGCTACAATGTTGAAGTACTATCATAATCTCGAAGATATAGGTCTTGATGAAATAGGTAAAACGATAGTTGAGGAGAACATCTATGGAGTTGATGCACTACGCTATGCCTCACAGATAACAGCTATAAACCTAGCATTGATAGCTCCAAGCACCACGGCTAAGGAGAATGTCTACACGATCTACTTAGGCTATATACCTGGGAAGAATCGGGCATGGCTTGGAAGCCTAGAACTACTAAACAATACAAAGAAGGTAGGCGGTATTCTAGCATACATCAAGGGGGGTCTTAAAGGAGTTGCTGAGAGGATTACGGTTGAAGATGCTGAGGGGGTGTTTTCAATACCTAGCAGGCTCGACATGATAATAATGAACCCACCCTTCACAAGACCTACTTACAGAGGGAAAGTGAAAGTCCCTGAAGAAAAGCGCGGTCTCTTCGGCTTCATATCTGACGAAAAAGTTAGAGACGAACTGAGGAAAAGGTATAAAGAGATAATTGAAAGCGTAACAACCGGGCTAAGAAATATTGCTGAGGCAGGTATTGATAACGAACTTAGCGGAGTACCTAGTGAAATTAAGGCGCTCATTAAAGGAGCCGAAGATGAAAAGCTGAGGCAGTATCTTAACGTAGGCTTAGCGGGGGAGGCTCTTCCCTTCCTCTACTTAGCTTACAAGTATGTCAATGAGGACGGCGTTATTGCCTTCGTACTCCCTAGGGCCGTGCTTGCAGGAGTTTCATGGTTTTTAGCTAGGACTCTCCTCGCCTCAAAGTTCCACTTAAAATACGTTATTGTCAGTTCAGATCCGGAAGGAGGCTATAATTTCTCTGAAGGGACATCACTAAGCGAGGCTTTAGTAATTGCCAAGAGAGTGCAGGGACACGACCCTTCCGAGGAAACGGTGTTCGTTATCTTAACGAGAAAACCTAGGACATCGCTTGAGGGAGTACTAACAGGGGAAGAGATAGCTAGGGTCGGCAGGAGGGGCGGGATAGGCGTTTCCCGCGGCGGCATCGAGTTTGTTGTACGGAGAGTGAGAAGAGACACACTACTCAAGTATATCGATAACTGGAACAGGTTTGTTGCCATACCCGAGCCTGTATTGGGCGACCATGTATTTAAGCTCATGGAGGAGGGCGTAATTACCGTGGGCAGGTATAGTGTTAAAGTCCCGTTGACGAGACTAGGGAAGATATTGAAAACGATCCACGTAGGGAGGAAGAGGGGAGAGAAGGTGGTCGAGGCGCCCGTGAAAGCTATTGGCGTGGATGCACACCAATTTTACGACTTATTCGTTCAAACCTCCTCCTCGCCCTATCCAGCATTAATTGGAACTGAGGAGAGGTTTAGGAAAACTATGAGGATTAGACCGAATAGCTACATAGCACCAAAGAGTGAAAAAGTTAAAGAGAAGGCTATTAAGACGTTCGAGGACTTCGCAGGCAGGATCCTCATCCCCGGAGTGAACATATGGTGGAACACCTCTCACGTCATAGCCCTCTATTCAGAGGAAAGAATGCTTTCAAATACCCACTACGCTGTTAAGCTAGATGTACCACCGGACGTAGAGCCCTATGCGGAGAAGGCGCTAGTTCTCTGGTTCAATACTGCTTGGGGGCTCCTAACCATGCTA
>NZ_JBMFLX010000206.1:0-1647 GCF_049970975.1 Infirmifilum sp.
AAAATGTAAACATGAGGAGGATGAGCGCTGTAATCAGCTTTAGAGTGCCTAGGAGGCTAAAGGAGGAGATCGAGAAGCTAGGTTTAGATTATGCCAGCGAGCTACGCGCCTACCTTGAGGAGCTTGTGAGGAGGAAAAAGGCTGAGGCTTTGAGGCGGGAGATGGACAGTCTGAGGGAGGACATTGGGAGGATTGAGGGCAATCTCGCGGCTGAGTTCATAAGAGAGGAAAGGGATGCCCACTAGGCTTGTAGTGGCTGATGCGAGTGTAGCTGTCAAGTGGGTTATTTTGGAGGCTTACAGTGATCATGCGTTCAAGCTGAGGGACGACTTGTTGGATGGGCTAGTGGAGGTGCATGCTCCCGCCTTCTTCCTGGTCGAGGTGGCGAGCGCGCTGAGGAAATACGTTATCCGAGGCTTAGTCCGGAGAAGCCAGGCTGAGAGGGCTTTTGGGCTTATAGCGGAGAGCGGGGTGGTGCTACACAATCTAGAGCCTGGTTTTATCGCCAGGAGCTTGCAGGCAAGCCTTGACCTTGGGGTGACTGTGTATGACGCCGCCTACATAGTCTTAGCCGACTCTCTGGGTGCCTTGATGTACACCGCGGACGAGAGGCTTCTCGGCAACCACGCTGTTCGAGAGCTCGGAGTGGTGAGACATGTAAAGGATTACGAGGGTTCTCAAAGAACTTGAAGCAAGGAGATACTTGTATACTCTCGAATTAGAGGATATAGTCTAGAAGATCTGCTCGGGGAATAATTACTCGGAAGGCTCGATTCGGACCGGGAGGTAGTTCTGGAAGAGTTTAACTATTTCAGCTTTTCCAGCTTTTTAGCAACTTTTGTCTTTAGATCCTCGATGCTGGTGTAGCCCTCGACGTTGCTGGTTTGTGATGCGAGCCTGCTTATCAGCCCTGAGGGCGCGAGAACCACGTGGTCGTCACGCATATCCTGGGCCTTGGCGACTGATGCCAGCACCTCTGACATAGACTCTGGCGACTCGGGCACGATGTCGAATGATATGTTTTTCTTCCCGTCTGTGACTAGAATATCCACGCGGTGGGTGAAACCCGTTCTACCTTGGACTGCTTGGGAGAGTTTAGCCGTGAGACCCATTTTTTCCGCGACGCTTTTTACCTCCATCATCATGAGGCTCTTTAATGCCTGTTGGATTCCATCCTTCCTGACTTTGTAGGCGTAGACTGGGAGGACGATCGCGTCCCTGTGGTCGAATAGTGCTCCGCAAGCCCTGCACTTGAAGAGCGGGTGTGGAACCTCGAAGCGTGCCCCGCACTCGCTGCAGTTATACATTATTCCTAGGAGTACAACGTTGTCCTTTGATAATGGTTCACCGCACTTTTTACATGCGGATCCCTCTATCTTCTCAACAACGTTTACGGTGCCGCACTTCACGTGGCTGACAGCTATCGTCTTGATAAGCCTCTCCGAGCCGCATTATGGATATTTAAGCTTAGGAGCCACCATGTGGGACCGGCACTTAGGGCAAAGAATTGCCTGCTCCTGGTACTCTCTCGACCACGCCCATCCCCGCGAGTTCCTCGAGGAGCTCCGAGTCCTGAACCTTGTACCTTACAGCTACGCGGAGGATATCAGGATAGTGATAGCCGAGCTCGCTGGAATATGAGGGTTT
>NZ_JBMFLX010000207.1:0-1612 GCF_049970975.1 Infirmifilum sp.
GTCGGGATTCCAGGCTTCGTGCTTGCCGACGGGCCCGCGGGCGTCAGGATAGAGGGGGGATGCTGCACCGCAACCGCTTTCCCCGTCGCGGTCATGCTGGCGTCAACATGGAGTCCCGAGATCGTCGAGAAGGTTGGCCGGGCGATCGGCGAGGAGGCCCTCGCCTACGGCGTGGACGTGCTCCTAGCGCCGGCGCTTAACATACACAGGAACCCTCTTGGTGGCAGGCTTTTCGAGTACTTTTCCGAGGATCCTCTCCTCTCCGGCGTGATGGCGGCCGCCTACGTGAGGGGGGTACAGTCCACGGGCGTGGGTGCATGTGTTAAGCACTTCGTCGCGAACGAGCAGGAGACTGGGCGTTGGGGCCTAGACACTGTTGTCTCAGAGCGTGCGCTGCGGGAGATATACCTCAGGGCTTTCGAGATAGCCGTAAAGGAGGGGAGGCCCTGGGCTGTTATGAGCGCGTACAACAAGCTAAACGGTGTTCACTGCTCTGAAAACGAGTGGCTTTTGACGAGGGTTCTCAGGGAGGAGTGGGGATTCCAGGGCTTCGTGATGACGGACTGGGGCGCGGGCGAAGACGTCTCGAGACAGCTACGGGCTGGGAACGACATGATAATGCCCGGCGGGGAGGATAAGGTGAAGGAGCTCTTGGAGGCGGTTAGATCGGGTAAGCTAGGCATGGAGGTGGTTGATAGGAGCCTCGAAAGGGTTCTAAGAGTACTCGCAGACTCCCCAGCCTTCAAGGGCTACAAGCCCTCGATGAAACCAGACCTAGAGGAGCACGCTAGGATAGCATACGAGGCCGCCGCCGAGGGCCTAGTACTCCTGGAAAACAACCAAGCCCTCCCGCTCCCAGCCGATGCCCGGATAGCGTTCTTCGGCACGGGACACGTGGCAACGGTTAAGGGCGGCCAGGGCAGCGGGCACACTCATCCACCCTACGTGTCCACCGTCCTCAACGCGGCTAGGGAGAGGGGGCTCAGGATAGACGAGGAGGTCGCCAAGACTTACGAGGAGGCCTTGAAGGATGAAATGCCGAATATCGAGCAAAGCTTCAAGGACGAGCCCGACAAGCCCACGCTCTCCGAGAACTTCCTCCCGGAAAGTATCATAGAGGCCTCAGCCGCGAGGAGCGACGCCGCAGTCGTAGTCTTCTCACGCGTCTCAGGGGAAGGCTACGACCTAACCCCGGAAGAGTTCTACCTAAGCAGCGACGAGCGATGGCTGCTGGAGAAAGTCTCGAATGCGTTCAGGAGTGCCGGCAAGAAGGTCATCGTGGTCCTCAACATCGGTAACCCCGTAGAGGTCGCGAGCTGGCGCGGTCTAGCCGACGCCATACTGCTTGCATGGCAGCCGGGGCAGGAGGCTGGCAGGGTCATAGTGGACGCTCTAACGGGGCGGATAAACCCATCAGGAAAACTACCAGTAACGTTTCCTAGAGACTACGCTCACGTGCCATCCTGGACCTTCCCAGGGGAGCCACCAGACAACCCGAAGAGAGTAGTATACGAGGAGGGAATATACGTTGGCTACAGGTACTACGACACCTTCGGCGTCGAGCCCGCATACCCCTTCGGCCACGGGTTGAGCTATACCACCTTCCTGTACA
>NZ_JBMFLX010000208.1:0-1578 GCF_049970975.1 Infirmifilum sp.
TATGCTGTTCGTAAATGCTAGTCGTCGTGGGGGCCGGCTAATCTACTCCGTTTCCCATCCTAGGTTGTTATAGGTCCTGCTAGGACGGGTTGTGCCTCTGCACCGCGCTTCATTGTGGCTACGAGCCACTCCACGCGGGGGTCATGGGCACCCTTCGGGAGGCCGACGGCACGACCCCCCACATCTAGGATGTACTTCCTCGCTATGTTCACGGCCCCCACGACGTCCCTGTCGTGGGTGAAACCGCAGACTGGGCACTTGACCAGCCTTGGCCTCCACCCGTTCCTCTGGGCATTGCCCGTCACGGGAACGAGCTTGGAGTTGCAGATGGGGCTGTAACGTAATTCATGATCATTGGGCTCGTTTACTTTGCTTCGCAACCCCCCCTTAGCGCTATGAGGTACGCCGAGACCGCGTGCCTGTCTAGCCTGAGCTTCTTCATGGCTTCGCTGTGCTCTCGCGAGTTGCTCGTCCCCTTTGGATTTACGTAGGCGACCTCTATGCCGTAGAGCGGCGCCTTCAATGCGATCATCTCTATAATGGAGCTCCTGAAGGTGCTCACCTTCCAGTTGTAGTTCGCGCTCCTCCTCTCCGTGCTCCTAGCCCACAGCAACCTGAGCCGCCCGAGAACTGCAGGGTTCTCTAGGAACAGTACCTTGACGCCGTGGTGGTAGGCGTACTCGAGCATTTCGTGGACTCTCATGCCAATGACTGATCTGGCGCTCCTCATAGGATAGCCTCTGGCGACGACCTCTCTAAACCAGAACGTGTACGTGTCTCTCAGCTCCCCGCTGTTGTCAATTATCGCTAAGTTTATTCTATCTACATTCACGTCAACGCCTCCGTAGAGGCTCCCCTTGTTGGTTCTATACCTTGCCATGTGCCTGTAGTAAAAGGTCAATGGAATTGTCAGTTGCACTTCGCCGCTGACCCAGACAACTCCCTTCCTGACGCCGTAACCTTTGATAACAACTCTAGCTGCGTGCTCCTGCCTTTCCTCAAGTATTTTCTCGAGGAGAGTGGCGTAGTTCTTGGGGATAGTGGGCTTAAGTACCACTCTCTCGACTGCGCCGCTGTAGCTTATGGTCGTCACGTGGATCTCTCCCCCCGGTCTCAGGGTTATGTTTCTCGCGGGGTACTCCTTCTCGGCTTGCTGGAACATCAGCCAATCCCCCAGCTCGACTCCTCTGAAGTCTACTCCGAGCTCCCTGCAGGACTCGTATATCCCCCTAACTAGTACTACAGCCCCATCGGCATACCTGCGGTTCGGTATGACCGCGTAAGCGTCCTTCCTGAAGGTCGCCTTCCACCCAATGTCGGTGCCCGGAAGGGCGGGCGAGCTCTTGACAAGGTGGAGCACTCTGTGAGTAGCCGCTTTAAATAGCCAAGCCGTGGACAGTATCCTGCCAGCGACCTCTCCACCGACGTTGAAGGACAAGGCGATTGTGATGTAGCTCATGTGGGGATTCCCCAGATAGGCTTATAAACCCCAACTCCCTTATAAGCCTATTGGTGACCCCGGGTTTCCGAGATCCGCTCCAGAAGGGCGGTGAGGGGGCCCGGGGAGACCGCGGGGAA
>NZ_JBMFLX010000209.1:0-1572 GCF_049970975.1 Infirmifilum sp.
AGCAGTATACCCTTAGGCGGGTCAATACCCATTTCCTTGAAGTATTCAGGGTGTTTTAATGGCCACTCTACAGCCTCGCGTAACTGCTGCTTAACGTCATCCAGTCCCCCTATATCACTCCAATGAACCTCAGGAACCTCTATGTAAACCTCCCGGAGCGCACTTGGCTGGATCTCTTTTAAGGCATCCATGAAATCCATCCTAGTTACCTTTAACTCGTTTAGTATTTCTGCAGGAATCTTTTCGGTTTCAATCTTTATCTTAGGCAAAACTCTCCTTAAAGCCCGCATAGCAGCTTCGCGGCATAGAGCTGCTAGATCCGCACCCGTAAAGCCATGTGTTATCTCAGCTAACTCGTCAAGGTTCACGTCTTCGGCAAGCGGCATGTTTCTCGTGTGAACCTGAAGTATTTCTCTTCGGGCTCTCTTATCGGGAACCGGGAACGCTATCTCCCTGTCAAACCGGCCAGGTCTCCGAAGCGCGGGGTCGATATCATCAGGCCTATTAGTAGCAGCGATAACTATTACTTGACCCCTCTCCTTCAAACCATCCATCAGGGCTAGTAGTTGTGCTACTACTCTTTTCTCGACTTCTCCTGTTACTTCTTCTCGCTTGGGGGCTATTGCGTCAATCTCGTCGATAAATATAATAGCGGGAGCATTCTTGGTGGCTTCCTCAAAGATCTCGCGGAGCCTCTGCTCGCTCTCCCCGTAAAACTTACTCATAATCTCCGGGCCATTAATGGCGATGAAGTATGAGTCCGTCTCATTCGCCACAGCCTTGGCTAGCAGGGTCTTACCAGTACCTGGAGGACCATAAAAGAGAACACCCTTAGGCGGGTCAATACCCAGGTGTTTGAAGAGTTCAGGATGACGTAGCGGAAGCTCAACCATCTCTCTAATTTTCTGCTTAGCCTCCTCAAGATCCCCTATATCCTCGTAAGTTATGCGTGGAATAGTAAGCTCTCCACTCACTGGCTCGCTTCTGATGGAAATCTCTGTCTCCTCAGTGACTTGAACCGCTTGTGCTGGAAACGTTGAAACAACAGTGAATTGGAGAGATGCACTGAATACCGGTATCTCAACAATGTCCCCCCTTATGACAGGTCGTCCCAACAGCTTGCTCTTAACGTATTCTAAGAGATCAGGCACTATCTCGAACCCCATCTTAAGCGTCGGAGCTAAAACCACCCGTTTAGCTGGAGCGACTTTTGCCTTCCTGATTTTCACCTGATCTCCAATTGCCACACCAGCATTACGGCGAATAAGACCGTCCATACGTACTATGCCAGCGCCTTCATCCTCTAATGCCTGCGGCCATACAATCGCAACTGTAATTTTCTTACCCTCGATCTCTACTACATCCCCGGGGTCGACGCCAAGCTTACTCATTGCACCTCTGTCAATCCTCACTATTCCCCGTCCTACGTCCCGTGGACGCGCCTCTGCAACTCGTAAAACTACTTCTGGAGTACTAGACATAAGGAAAATTTCCTTGCAACAAATATATAATTTTCTACTACAAAGGGAACACTAAAGTAATAGAAGGTAAAAGTATTAGAAAATGAAAAAT
>NZ_JBMFLX010000210.1:0-1567 GCF_049970975.1 Infirmifilum sp.
TAACTCCTCGGTTTAATCCTCAGCCATGCTGCTGACAATTCCTTTCCTATTATTCGATGTTGTATGTAAGTCTTAAATCCCTGGCTTCTTAAGATCCCTACTATAGTATTAAGATCTCCATGTACTTCAACAGCTATCTTATGTACATCTTTAATATTAGAATTTTTTAATACGCGGTATTCGGCTCCTTCAATATCCATTTTAATGATTGTTTTACCTCTGGCAAGTTTAATAATGTTATCAAGTGTTATTGCTTTAACCTTTATTCCGTTGCCGTGAAGCCCGGAACTTACGTGGCTTCCTTCACTCCACCAGGAAAGTTTTAGGTTTATGATTTCCTCCGAATCCCATACTGCTCTATTAAATATTTTAACGCTGAGCTCTTTTTTACTAATTAACCAACTTAGTGCTTTAATGTTATCTATGCAAAGCTTTATAGCTAATGGATTAGGTTCTACAGCAATTATTGTAGAGCCCGGAGAAGATTTTATAATAGAGTTTATCGTAAACGAGCAGTGGTGAGCTCCAAGATCAATTATTGTATCAGCCTCTTTAATCTCTTTACTTGTAAAGTATACATTGTTGAAAATATTTTCCTCTATGGAGCCAAAGCCGTCTGTGAACGCGTGAAGAGATAAAGGCCCAATTTTCAACGTAGTGAAGGGATGAAGAATACTCAGTAAACGAATAAATCCTTTCCTTAAGAGATCAAACTGGGTTAACATGCGCTGAATTCTTATGAGTTAATGTAAATGAAATAAAAGTAAATTATGTCTTTGTTAGATCTAAGATTATCTTATTTATCCAGCTTACGTGGTTTGAGATTGTAATTAATAGGTGTCTTCCTCTTTTAAGTATTCTGTGGGCTTCCCTCAGCATGTTGCCTGGGTTTGCTAGATGCTCTATTACCTCAAACGCCGTGACTAGGTCTGCAGATTCTTCGTTTAGCGGTATTTTGCCTGTTGATAGGTCGATTTCATGTGTTATTAAATTCTTCTCCCTAGCCCTTGCCGATGCGTCTTTATCGACGTCTATGCGGTGTACGTTTTTCGCGCCTACCATCCTCGCCGCCTCAGCAGTTATGCTTACATTATTACACCCCAGGTCCACATACACGTTAGCTCTTATGCCATGCCTAATCAACGGTAGTGGAGCCTTTGAAAGTGAAAATTTTTGGCAGTTCATTGTTTTCTATTGGTTATCTTATCTTCTTTCTTCCACGTTATTTCCTTTGTCCAGAGGTTTCTGAGAGCGGCTATTATCAAGTACATCTGCATGACTATCCATGTTCGGTAGGGCTTGTAGGCTAGTAGGGTCAGCCCAAGCGCTGTCAGCGCCCAGCCTGGAGGACCTGTGGCTAGGGCTGTGGCTAGGGCGGCTGGGAGTAGCCAGGGGTTTGCAAGGTGGAGGTAGGCTTCTGCGTATAGCGGGGGCTTGAACTGGGGTGGGGTTTTTAGCCTTAGGGAGGCGGCGAAGTTCTGTATGAGGTGCTGGGCTCTCCTCACTCTCCATCTCCAGTATTGACGGGGGACTAGCTCGACGCAGTGGAGGTCTTCTGGGGCTATGG
>NZ_JBMFLX010000211.1:0-1527 GCF_049970975.1 Infirmifilum sp.
CATATGTATCAGGATTGGGATAAGAGTTGGGGTTCTCTATCCAATAAAGAGTTGCTAATAGCATGAAGACTGTTATAACTACAATGGCCGGGACTTTACCCGAATACTTATTCGTTTTAACCAGGCCATTAATTACAAGCTTCTTCTCTAGGTAGCCAACAATGAAGTACAGCGCAATAAATATTGATGAATAAATTATTACTAGCTGAATAAAACTAAGCATTATGCCCTAATCCCCCTCATCTTTATAGCATTCTTCACTGTGTACAAGAATTCTCTTAGCACAACCTGAGGATTAATGGAATTAGCGAACTTGATAAGTTCGTCCTTAAACCTTGGAGATCTCATATCCTCTGAGTTCCTTAGGACCTTTAGTATGGCTTGAGCAAGCGCATCTACGTCGCCTTCAGGAACGATAATAACGTAAGGTTTCAGATCAGGTATGGAGCCAACTATATCCGATACAATGGGTATGATCCCTGATCTTATTGCTTCAAGAGGGGGGATTGGCCATTCTTCAGGTATAGTTGTTTTAACGGGGACGTAGGCGAATAAATCAGCAATTCTATATAAACATTGTTTCTCGTCTTCCTTTACGGGTCCTAAAAACATTACGTTCTTTAAACCTAGGTTACTAGCTAGTTCTTTAAAGTACCCTTCGTCTGGACCGGAGCCGGCGATTATTAGTGTAGCATTTGGCTGTTCCTTACGTACTTTATCAAAGGCCCTAATCAATATATCGACACCTCGCTTCTTGATAAGTCTTCCTAAGTAAAGAATCAACGCGTTGCTTCTTTCCCTTATTTTTGTCAAGCGTGTGGGAATAGATTTACATTCTTTCATAGTGCTTTCAAGCCAATAGTAATGAACGATACTAATCCTGCTACAGTCAATACCATTTCTAATCCAGAAGACATATGAGGCTTTACCTGGAACAATTACGATATCCGCTTTCTTTATGAAGTAAAGGTATACCGGCCACAACACCCTAGAAACCCTCGTGGACGGCCAGTACCAATGAGTATCCTTAATAACGAATATTTTGCTTTTCCCTGACTTCTTAGAAACGTAAGATGCTATGACCCCTAGCAGGTCAGGATAACCCTGAGCCACTACTATTTCGGATTTTAAGGCTATTTCGAGTGCTCTTAGAAAAAGTAGCGGTCCTAGAATGAGATATAGTTTAAGAGGAGATAGTGATGTATAATATACCCTTCTCATTGATACTTCCGAGACGTCGAATACATTTTTAAGAATTTCTTGAAGACCTTCGTCCCGTTGATTAGAGGAAGTGGTTAGTTTATAGAAAGCCGAGGGAATACTAGCTGTTATGATCTGGGCACTAATGAACCCTATTCTTGTTTTTCTTGACTCCATCACCTATCTCCAACGTGCTTAATTCTGGGTGCATCAACAGCCATGAAATGCATCACAATTCTAGCACTAAGTCTTCTAGCCTCCTCAACCACTCTCACAGATATAACTACACCTTATGACTTGTGTTTACATCTATTTTCTCTACTATCA
>NZ_JBMFLX010000212.1:0-1517 GCF_049970975.1 Infirmifilum sp.
CCAGTCCTGATCACCAGCTTACCCTCATTGGCTAAAGCCTCAAGCCCGTTAACGACCTCTTCACCGCCGAAGAATAGGCTTATCCACTTCTTATCCCTGGGTATTTCCGACTGCCTTACAAAGCGGTACCATACGCCTAGCTCCCGGCACTTATCAAGCCTCTCCTTATTGAACTCGTAACTGCCCTCGTGGATGGCGTTGCCTATGCAGTCTAGGATTTCCGAGACCTTATTCTCCACATCCCTATCACTGAGCTTGCCATCTATCGGTGGCACCCTCACCAACAGTACCTCGTTACTACCCTTATCCCTGCCCGTGTCTTTCTCGGCCAGGATTATCACCGTGGATATCAACGCCGTGAACAGCCTGTACGAGATGTCGATCAGGGCCCTTATCCTGTAGTTGTCGAGCAGGAATTTACCGAATTCGACCCCGTAGTCCGTCTGGAGCCACATGTTGCTGATTATCATCCCAAGCCTGGAGCCATCCTTGAGGAACCTCGTGGCGTGCATGATCCAGTAAACGTAGATGCCGGGCTCTGACCCATGCCGTGTATTGGGCCGTAAATCGTACCGCTTCAGCTCTTCTTTCAAGAGGCTAAGTATGACGTTCTGTGTATCGCGTGGGATCTCGAGCCACCTCGTGTAGGGCGGGTTACCTACGACCGCGTCGAAGTCCCCGGGCACCACCTCGCTTTTGCTAACTACTTTGCCAGCAGTGACAAGCCTGTAGGGTAACAACACCTGTTGATTCGGCATGACTGTGAAAAAGTCCCTGTGGATGAGCCTTAACTGGGTGCTCGGCGCCCTGACGTTTCTCATAGAGAGGTTCACCGCGGTGAGTTGTAGCGGGAAGGAGTTAATGTCTATTCCATACAGCTGGCTCAGTATTGCGCTGTGCACCTCTGCCGAGGGGCTCGAGGTCTGGAGGTCTCTCCCCGTCTTGAGGTGGTAAAGCCTCGCGTACGCTTCTATGAGGAAGGCACCCGACCCGGTACCCGGGTCAAGCACCTTGTCGCTGGGCCCCCTGATGGCCCACCTCGCTATAAACCTTGCCACTGCAGGTGGCGTGTAGAACTGGCCGAACTTGTGCCTCTCCTCGGCGGGTATCAGCCTCTCGTAAATGTACCCGATCACGTCGCCGATCTGCAGTACATCGGTCTCGCTTAGGAGCCTGTTGAAGTCGTTGAATATGCTGCAGATGGCGGGGTCGTCGGGTAGCCTGATCTCGTCGTAGAGGCCTGTCGCGAACACCGCCTCGAAGTCGTTGGTCGCGGTAATGGCGTCCATGAATAACTTTTTCAAGTCGTTTAGGTACTGGGCTGGCGACTTGCACTCGGGTAGTGCGGGGAGTTTATAGTGTTTTTCGAGCACCTTGTAGAATACTATCTTGTTCATGAGCGCGTAGAGCATCATTCTGGCCAAGTCCTCAACTCTCTCCAAGCCACTGCCCACTACGTCCGCAAGCCCATTTCTGTATCCGTTCTCCCTAGCCAATCTATCCAATACGCCGTAGTA
>NZ_JBMFLX010000213.1:0-1511 GCF_049970975.1 Infirmifilum sp.
TCGGTAACCCTCCAGGTAACGTCCAATTTAAAATGCCCGCCCGGTGTCTCCTCATCTACCTCAACTACGAAGCCCATCCACTCCCCTATGTCGCGAATCATTTTTACTAGCTTGTCATGACTTGGAGTCATAGAGACGTGGCCTGCCTTGTCTCTTATGCTATTGATGATCACATCCGTGTTCTCGGGTCTTATGAGCGTGAAACCCGCTATTCGCCACTCACTAAGAGGCTTCCTATTCTGAGGTACAATATCACCGCATTCACCCAGCTTGACGAGTTTTCCATACTTAACTAACCTGCTAAACTGTATGACCCAACACCACTGATCACCGCTCGGAAAGGGTACTCCGCCGGATTCGATAGCAAGCTTGGAGTACTTCTTTTTGAACTCGCTAGCGCTCACACGGTCTACCTTTACAACTGTGAATTCTCCAAGAAATTCCCACTTACTCCTGGGGGCTTTAGGCGACGGTTTTGCCAGCAATAGACACACGCTACCTTTGGTGAGTTTGTCGATACCTCTAGGGTCACTGCCAGCAGGGAAGTGGATCACTTTACAGTCGGCCTTAAGACACTTGTCAAACCAGTCCCGGGTCGTCAATATTATGCAACCGTATTTCCCCGTTCCGGGCACTCAAACCCCTCGTCGTCCAATTTTTAAATCGATAAGCTGGTTTTTATCTTTTGTCAGCTGGGGAACGTCGTCTCCGAAATTTCGTTTGTTCTACTGGAGAGATCCGGCACGAATACGGTTTTTCAGCTTTACTTTTGCATACAATGCGCCAAGAAAATAGATTTAGACTACTGAGGGCGGTTCACGTGTGTTGGCGGCATGCGTGGCTTTGTTAATTGTCGTTTCGTAGTCTGAGAACCTGGGGGATACGTCTACGAGCTTACTCAAGTTGCGAGTATGTTCTACGTCTCCTCTTATCGCCTCTCAGACGGCCTACTAAGGTAATGTTCAGGAAGAGCAGTGAGGACTCTGAAGGAGGCTCGTCACGACGCTCGACAAGCCCTTTTACACGCAAGAACCCCAAAAGGCTGACGTAACTCCGTCCGCGTACTCTAGGTGGTTTAACGGCCTAGTCTCGATGTGTGTTCGCAGTTCACGTGCTACAGGATATGTCCGTGATAAACGTGTTATAGGAGTCTTATTAACCTGATTATAGCGTAGTGTTTGTGGGTGGGTTCCTTGGAGCTCGAGTCCGTTATAACCAGGCTTGTAGTGGAGGAGTCGGCGCGGGAGCTGGTCGGGCTATCGGAGAGCGACGTGCTGGTCGTGGGTGCGGGGCCCTCGGGTCTGACGGCCGCTAAGTACCTGGCCGACAAGCACCTCAAAGTGGTGGTCCTGGAGAAGGGGCTCAGCTACGGTGGCGGGATCGGGGGTGGCGGTAGCCTGTTCCACAAGGTCGTCGTCGACGAGAGAGCCCTGCCCCTCCTCGGGGACTTTAAGGCGAGGTACAAGGCGGCGAATGTGGCAGGCTACTACGTCGTGGACTCAGCGGAGCTG
>NZ_JBMFLX010000214.1:0-1506 GCF_049970975.1 Infirmifilum sp.
GGCTCTTGAAACCAGTTTAACTATTTTCTCGTGGCACGTCATCTTAGAACTCTAGTTTTTCCAAAGGTCTGAGTATGGGAGACATTACCTCCCTGAAATGAGTGGAGTAGCACCAATCCCTTCAACTGATGCCTTTTGAGTACTTTGCACCTGCTGGACTCTTGACTGCTGGGTCGAGTACAGTATAGGATCGACATACGCGGGGATGCAGTCAAATACCGCTATGAAGTACACCTCGTCCACATAGAGCCAGCTCCTATAATACTGATCGCTGTAGGTGTGCAGAAGGAATTTCAGCGTGGCGGTGCTCCCGGCTAGCCCGCTGAATATCGTACTGTTCCTCTGCCACCCAGTGTCCTTAAACGGGCCATACTTGCCTCCAGGGTTGGGGTTGTACTGCTGCTTGAAGTAGTATGTGGTGGCACCCTTCGAGAGAACAAGGTTTATGTAGTCGTAGTTAGCGCTGTCCCAGGTCAAGAACCTCCACCAGAAGGTCACGTTGACAAATCGAACCTCGACGCCATCTATAGAGCTCGGCACGTTTACGGCTATCTGAAGGTAGTCGTCCCTAGCCTCACTAGGCTCGCATGTGACCTGGTCTCTGAAACCTATCCATGCGAGCCAGCTACCAGCAACAGGTCTGGTGGTATCCGTTATTGTCTGAGGCACAGGATAAACGTCGTCAAACCAGCACCTTTCAGTAACCTTTACGTTTTTTATTTTTTGCTCCGCATATGCGTAGTCTGTGTACTGCCATCCCGTTAGTGTTCCGGATTCGAAGCCGTCATAGAATATTACAACGCGTGGTGGACTTGAGGGGGTCTTGAAGATCCACACAATTTTCTGGCTAACACGCGCATTACTATAGTTGTACAAGAGCCACGTCTCGAGCCTGGCAACCTCTACGCCCAGGGGTGCGCCTGAACCTATGAGCACGCGTAAACCGGCAGAAGAGGGGAGACTCACGGGCGGCCCAGAGCTCTGGCTAATACTGCCACTGGTCACTCTGACCTGAAGGACTCCGGCGATGCTGATGTCCGTTGAGAGCTGAGAGAGGTAGGGACCTGAGATTGATACCGCTTTCAGGATTGCTGGAACAGTATTAGTGGAGGATAGAATGAGTACCGGGTTAAATGTCGTCCAGTGGCACCTTGGAACAATAACTTCTACATAAGTAACGTTGTATCCATCCTCAACTCTGTAGTAGACTGAAGCCTTCTTAACCCCATAGCTAGGATTCCCGAGATCAGTCCCAGCCAGCTTCTTTACCGGCGGGGTACTTCCTAATATCTTCCATGCTGTGATATTCCAGAAAACGATGGCCCCGCTGGCGAAGACGGCTAGCATTAAGCCCAGCAAAACATATGTGATCATTTTTCTCCTATTTGTCTTTGCGATCATATTAGACACCCGGGAAGCTTGAAATTCTGACCCTGAACATCTTAACCTCACCTAGGGCTGTCCAGTTGAATAATAGTGTGAAGTGGCCGTAACGCGCTCCAGGCG
>NZ_JBMFLX010000215.1:0-1498 GCF_049970975.1 Infirmifilum sp.
GAGGACATCATCAGAAAGGAAGTTGTCCCGATAGGGAACGGGGCCCATGTCATTTGCCCCAAGGAACACATTGGTAAAACAGTTTACTTGGTTGTCGTGAAAAAATGATCTGCTCGAATTGCGAGATCTGGGAGGAATACCAGCGTCTGAAAGCCGAGAACGAGCAGCTAAGAAGGGAAAAGGCTGAGCTCGAAATAGAGAACGGTAAGCTGAAGCGCAGGCTGGCGCTTTACGAGAGCGTCAAAGTTCCCCTGCCTAGGACGAGGCGCAGGGTCGTTTCGAGGGATACTTCTGAAAAGAGGTTCCCAGGAAAGCCTAAAAGATCCCCGGGGAGAACGAGGCCTAAGCCAGAACCTAATGTCGTGATAGCGCCGGAGTGGGAAAGCTGCGAGAAATGCGGGGCCCTTCTTCCCCCACCGGAAGTAGTAGATCATCACATAGTTGAGGAGATCTCCAACCCATCGCCAGGGGAGGTGATAGACTACCTAGAGCTCGGGGGCAAGTGCACCGCTTGCGGAACTTACAACGTGGCCGTGCACCCTGACTGCCCTCCCGTCGGGAGGTTCGGGAAGAACGTGTATGTACAAACGACGCTTCATAAATTCGAGGAGAGGCTCCCCCTCGCTAGGATTGGATCCGTCTTCGAGAGGTCGGGGCTTAAGATTTCGGCCCCGACTGAGCTCGAGCTCCTCTGGAGGATGAGCAACTGGCTTAGACCCAAGTACGAGGAGATCCTCTCGAGCGTTCGGAGCTCCAGAGTTGTTTATACGGATCAAACTGGGATCAAGGTCGACGGCACTGATTTTTGGATCTGGGACTTCGTCACCGAGCTGGAAACTCTATTCGTCATCAGGAAGAGGAAGTCGCAAAAAGTCTTGGAGGAGATCCTGGGGAAGGATTGGGATGGCACGCTGGTCGGCGATGGGCTGAGATCCCACCACAGCTACGCGCGCAAGAGCGGGGCGAAGATCCAGCGGTGTTGGGCCCACTTGCTTAGGGAAGCCAAGGAGCTCGGAGAAAAATATGAGGAAGCGAGGGCCCTCTCCGAGGGCCTGCACAGGATTTTCGACAGGCTCAAGAAGGCCCTAGAGGATGATCCTCCGCCTGAGGAGAGGGCTAAATTAGCCAGGACTGCGATGCGAGCTATGGGGAGATTGATTAACAAGCGCTACAAGAGCAGCAGGGTCAGAAAATTCGTGGAGAAGATGAGGAGGGGATACCCATTCTGGTTCACCTTCGTCACGGTGCCTGGAGTCGAGCCGACTAACAATAGGGCCGAGCGGGCGCTAAGAGAACTCGTGGTGCACAGGAAGATCATAGGGACGCTTCGCAACGAGAAGGGAATGCAGATATACGAGACCCTGCCCACGCTTCTAGCGACGTGGAAGCAGCAGGGCCTGAGCTTGCAGGAAGAGCTGTCAAATGCTTTAACAGAAGCCTGGCAAAATATGAGAGAAAAACGAGAGAAACCGCGAGGGGTGGCTTAAAGCTTAATAGA
>NZ_JBMFLX010000216.1:0-1428 GCF_049970975.1 Infirmifilum sp.
ACACGTCGTAAATTGCGACAAACAGCAGTAGCGTTGTCGCCCTGTCCAGGTGCTCCGGCACCTTGACGACTCGCAGCCCCTGTGGACCTATGTGGGCCCATACTCCCATCGTTGATACAACGTTGAATAGCCAGAGCGCCGTGGCCATGGCCCCGGCAGGGTCGCTGGTCCGACCGTTCTGTAGGCTACTCTCAACCTTTTTCAGCTCTCTGTCGAGCTTCTTACTCCACTTATCACCGACTGCGCCCCCGTTCGTCTTCAACCAGAGCCTAGCGGCCGTCAGAAGCGCGACTGTCGCGTTGTAGAGCTTGGCGTAGCAAAGCGTCTGACTCACACTATCACCCTGTGAAGCAGGGCTTCAACCAGCCTTTTATCTCAATGTAGAGCTTGCCGTCGTTTTCGAGGCTGTCGAAGAACACAGCTATAGGCGGGAAGCCGACGAAGTGTGCTGGAACTATTTCCTTGTGATCCTTTAATGCGTCGGCCAGGTCAAGCCTCACTATTCTCTTAGAGTACATCTCTTCTAGTAACTTGGCATGCAATCCGTACCCGTGGGCCCTCAGAAACGCGGCAGCATGCTCAACAAGCGTGTCGCACAGGGGACCTCCATTCACCGTGAACGACGCTTCCATGTTTCCCTTCAATTCACCGTGAATAGAGGCGTGAATAGAGGTAAGCCACGCGATGCAGTCGTCGAGAGTTCTGCTCCCGCAGACCCTGTCCAACACCTTCTTCGTCTCAGTTCTAACCGATATCGTGACCCACCTACCGCGCGCCAACCCGCACCCCCCTCCCCAATTCACCGTGAACGGAGATAAAAACGTGGTCTACTGAGTGCACAGGACGCCGCCCGATGGGCTCGGTTTATAGTAGACCCGGGGGACCGACTTACTGATGCATGTGACGTGGTATCTGCGCACAACGCCGGGGAACCGCTCCTCGACATACAAGGTTCCGGGGCTTATGGGCTCTCTACAATAGAAGCACTTGTAGTAGTCGCGCGCGGTCCTCAGCGTGTATGAGAACATCCCGGGTAACTTCACGCTCTTTCCACACATTTCCACAGCCTCACACCCGAGTCAAACCCTAGGTGTGCTGGCTAATAAGCGTTTAGGTGGAAAAGTAGCCGAAAGCTTTATAAACCTGTTTCCACCTCTTTCTACCATGGGTGGAAGCATGCCGGTCAGGTACAGGTCGATAAAAGTCCGCGAGGACATCTACAACTTGATTAAGAGCTACTCTAAGACGCGCGGTATACCGATAAGTACCGCGATAGCACACGCTGTCACGTTCTTAGACCAGCAGCAACATCTTCCAGCTGTCAAAGAGGCCCTTCCACTGGCTGACAAAGTCAGCTGGTACATTACGAAGGTAGTAATGAGCGCGGGGGCATTTAAGGAGAACCCCTCCGAGCGCAACTTCAACTAT
>NZ_JBMFLX010000217.1:0-1162 GCF_049970975.1 Infirmifilum sp.
AGTTACTACCACTTAAAATTTTGGCGAGGAGGGGGTGCTGGAATACCACGCTAAGGGCAGCTTTCTTCTCGTCCTCGCTGAGTCCTGTGACGGGTGGAGACGTGGTAGTTACTTGAGGGGCGGGAGGATTAGGCGGACCTAATTTTGCAGCAATCATAACGGCGAGAATCGCTATAATTATGGACATTAACAGCCCTAAGGGCAATCGCATTTTCGCAAAAAATAACAAAACTGATGAATATAAACGTGTTGTTCTAAGGGGGAAGAGCCTATGTAGATATAGATCAAGACAATACAGAGTTGGCTTTAAACACTATCATTTGGTTAGCCGAGAAGCTGGTGAAGATCCTTTAAGAGCCCCTTTCTTTCAAGCCTTTGGATCTCGGTCCCTGTATATCTGTAAAGTATGTCGCCCTTGTCTGGCTGAAAGTCCCAGGGAGCGACTAGGACGAGGTCTCCCACCTTCATCCACATGCGCTTTTTGAGCTTTCCAGGGATCCTGCAAAGCCTGATTTTCCCGTCGCTGCAGAAGACTCTGGCTCTGTCGAAGCCCAGGAGCTGTTGTATGACGCATAGGAGGGTTGTCTGGCCATCGGGGAGGGGTATTTCGGATTCTTCTGTCTCTTCGGGTTCTTTGGGATTTTTACTCATACGTGGGTGAAGCTCGTATAAACTTATAAAGGTTTAGGTTTTTCTGCAATCCCCGAGAGGAGAAGTGAAAGTGAACTGGCTTTAGGATTGCTGGGCACTTGCCTGGCTCCCCTCGATGATTACAAGGTTGATCTGAACCACGTCGTCTGTGATCGTGTTCCCCCTAACGTACCTGCGCCTTCTTTCCCCTTTCTCCTTAGGCTTATAGCCTGGAGGACCGGATAACAGGAAGTATCCTTTCCTGGCTCCGGGTATGTCTGGTCTCATGGGCTCGCCTGCCCTGCCGGATCCTCCGCGTATTTGGAGCTTGACTCCAGGCCTGCCTATAAGCCCTCCATCAATGATGTCTCCGATCTTGTAGCCTATTAGTCTTGAAGCTTGATCTCCTTTGAGCTCAATCTGTTCAGCTTTTCCCGTTGTGGGGTCAGAGATTACGAGCTTGAACTCCGGCATATCGAACTCAGACCTACGTGAGCATTATATGATATAAAGATTTTTCGCGGGAGCCGGC
>NZ_JBMFLX010000218.1:0-1120 GCF_049970975.1 Infirmifilum sp.
AGCCCCAGTGAGGCATACCATATTCCAATGATGCGGAGCAGATTAGAGGACTGGCTTATAAGGGAGGTTAAGGGCTCTGATATTATCCACATACACAATGCACATAGCGTTTTTTCAGTCAACGTGGGCTTAACAGTGAAGAGACTCAAGCCTGATATTAAGCTCGTCTTTACCCTCCATTATCACGGTAGTGGCCACTCAATTATCAGGAGTGCCCTATGGTTTCTATGGAGGAGGTACGTCGCCAAGCTCATAGACATGTCGAACGTAATCCACACGGTCAGTAGAACTGAGGCATCCAGAGTGCTAGAACACTACCCCAAGGCAGACGGAAAATTAATCATAATCCCCAACGGCGTTGAAGAGGACGTACAAGGGTATAAATGGACTGGAGAGGGCAGTGACTACATAATTTATGCTGGGAGAATAGAGAGATATAAAAACCTCGAAAAAGCCATAGAAACAGCCAAACAACTAGAACTAAAACTCCTAGTAATTGGCGAAGGCTCCTACAGGAGCAAACTCGAAACCAAGGCACGCAAGATGTACCCAGACAGAGTGACTTTCATGAGATTTCTACCCAGGACTCAATACCTGGAATTACTCGCAAAAGCAAAATACGCCATAAATCCAAGCAAAAAAGAAGCCTTCAGCATATTCATAGCAGAAGCAATAGCGATAGGGATCCCTGCAATAGTCTCAAAGGAGATAGCTGCAAACCTAAACGTTGACGACGGTAGGATGCTCGAAGGAGAACTGGTTATGGTAGAGAAAGCTCGCATTAACACGTGGGGTGATATACTAGGAGAGTACATTAAGAAACTCTATGGATCTGAGGGTGAGCTTTAGGTGAGTGAGCCGTGAACGGGGCGGACTCGGTCTTCCACTTCGCAGCGAACCCGGAGGTTAGGGTAAGCACCACAAACCCAGAGACCCACTTCAACGAGAATATGGTAGCCACATTCAACCTACTCGAGGCAATGAGGAGGAGAGGCGTTAAGGAGCTGGTCTTCGCGTCCTCAAGCTCAGTCTACGGCGAACCAAACGAAATACCAGTCAGTGAGGATGCGCCGATAAGGCCCGTCTCTGTGTACGGGGCAAGTAAGGCGGCTTGCGAAAA
>NZ_JBMFLX010000219.1:0-1046 GCF_049970975.1 Infirmifilum sp.
ATCTGACCCTAGAGTCTATGTAGTTTTTAATCTGCAACCTCCAACTCCTGTACATGAGCCTGAGCCTCCTAGACGTCCTCAGCCCATACTTGTTCAACGTTGACTGGTACCGTGCTATCCTCCTCATCCAGTAGTGCGATATCGCCTTCAGAGGCCTCCCATTGACTAGGAACGCCCTGCCGTCCTCGACGTAGACAGCCATAAGATTGTTCACGCCAATGTCCACTCCAGCCTCTAGGCTACCTCTAGGCTTTCTCGGCACCTCGACCCACGATCCTCTGACAAGCTTCTCCCTAACCTCCGAGAAGGATATGTGCGCATACCACCTGCCTCTATCGGGGTCGTATCTTATCTCCAGCCTGCCCTGCTCCCCCCTCACGTGGATTAAACCCCTATACTCGACAACGATGACCCCTATGGCTCCGAGACCCTTGATGACGATCCTATCGCCCTCAATCCTGTACTGATCCTTCCTCAGGACAGTCCACAGTATCCTGAACCCGCCCCTCTTCTTGTAACCCGGCGGGCTCACCCTTCTCATGAATGGTGGCAGTCTCCCCTCCTTCCTAGCCTTTAGCAAGCCGAAGAAGGATCTCCAGGCTTCATCGTTTTTATTCAGGACTTGCTGTGCTGTAGCGGAACCTATCAGCGTTTTGTACCTCTCGTAGAACTCCCTGTAGGTGCTTCTGAGATCCACTCTTTTAGTTTCGAAGAACTGCCTCCTCCTAGCGTAGTTGACCTCGTTCCAAAGCTTGGAGGATATGCTACATAGTAGTTTAAGCTTATTCCACGCCTCCCTGTCTGGATCCAGCTCAACCACGCTACACCGTTTCACTCTCTCACCTTAGACCACTGCTCCTCGACATACCTCTTCACAATATCAGCCGTCACGTTGCCCACGGTGGCGACAAAGTAACTTCTAGACCACAGCTTCCCGTACTTAACTCTGGCTCTCAGCTGCGGAAACCTCTTCAGTATCAGCCTAGCACTCTTACCCTTCAAGTAGTTCGCTACGTAGGAGGGGGCTAGGCGCGGAGGGCATAGGA
>NZ_JBMFLX010000220.1:0-1030 GCF_049970975.1 Infirmifilum sp.
AACGCTAAGGGCTTCATCCCGCTAGGTTGTAGAGTCTCCTCGCCCTCAGGACGCACCCACGTTGGTAACTCTGTATGCTACCACTCTCTCTATGGGTGTCGTCTCGGGCTCTCCGACTTTTTCTGCTACTATGACGATTAACTGTCTTAGTGATGGTACTAGCTTTACGAGGGGGTATGCTAGTAGTCTTGCCGCGTTCGTTTTGGTCGGGTTGGCAAGCGCGTGTTTAGCCAAGTTCAGGTAGCTGGGAGGCGCCAGGTGTCGCCTGGGTTCCCTGACGTCGACGTACGTTAGATCGTTTATTGTTGAGTAGTAGCTTTTAATTATCTCGAAGCCGTTTGCGGCGAGTAGTTCCTCCACCTCTTTCTTCGTATACTCGTGTACGTGGACCCTGTACTGTGGTTGCACACCCAGTAGTAGCCTTAGTCTCCTGAATAGGGATGCTATATTTGGCGTCGTGAGGACGAGCTTAGAGTTCAAGGCCATAGCCTTATTTATTTTCCTCACGATCTCCGGGGCGTAGTATGGGTTCAGGTGCTCGATGACCTCGGTGAATATCGCGCAACCCGCGCCTAGCCGGGGTATAGGGTCTCTTTCAAGGCCGACTTTAACAACTTTGATTCCACACACCTCAGCTATATCCATGTACTTCTCCGGTTCAATATCGGCAGCCACGACATCGTAGCCGAGCCTCTTCAACGCGCAGCTGGTAATAAATGGCGCGGCACCTATATCGGCTATCACTGAACCTCTACTACAGTACCTAAGTGCCAAATCCAAGACCTCGACTCTTCTCCAGAACTCCAGGTAGTACGAGCCACTGACCTTACCACCTCTATCTGCGAATACCCACTCTAAGCTGAGTAGAGCCTCAACGGCCTCGTCCGCGAATCTCATGGTATAACTCCAGGTACTCCCTGGCTACTCTCACGTGATCGAATCTCTCAGCGTACTCTCTAGCTTTAACGCACATCTCACGAAACAGGTCTTTATTCGATATCATCCCCGCTATCGCTCTAGCGTAGTCCAC
>NZ_JBMFLX010000221.1:0-1019 GCF_049970975.1 Infirmifilum sp.
GTTAAATGGCCTGTGTGGAGCCCCGGTAAGGCATATCATATACCAATGATGCGGAGAAGATTAGAGGACTGGCTTTTAAGGGAGGCTAAGGGCTTTGATATTATTCATATACACAGTGTACATAGTGTGTTTTCCGTGAGTATTCTTAGGTATTTATCTAGGTTAGGGCTCTTCATTGTTTTGACACCTTATTATCACGGTAGTGGGCACACCCTATTCAGGAGGTTTTTATGGCTGTATTGGAGGAAATACGTTAGAAACCTCATAAAAAGATGCGGTGTTGTTCACACGGTTTCTAGGTTTGAGGCTGAGCTTGTGAGGAGGGACTTTGGTGTTGATGCTGTTGTTATTGAAAATGGTGTTGAGGGCTGGATTAAGGAGGTTAAGTGGGTTCCAAGTAATTACGTGATGTATAGCGGTAGAATAGAAAGTTATAAGAACATAGACTTATTGGCGCAAATAACAAAGTTGCTCAATACTGAGTATGGTATTGACCTGGAGTTAAAGGTATTTGGTGAGGGTCCGTATAAAACTAAGCTTAAGAAGATTCTTGACTCTCTCGGTATTAGGTACGAGATTAAGGGCTTCCAGCCATTTGAGAAATATATTGAATTGCTATCTCACGCCAGTCTCTATGGACTGCTTTCGCAGAAGGAGTCGTATCCACAGAGCATAAATGAGGCTAATGCAATAGGAGTGCCTACCTTAATCGCTAAACCCTGGGGCATCAACTTCCAAGGTAGGAGTAGAACCTTAGTCATAGACTTGAACAAGAACATCAGAAGTATTACAAAGATAGTATACGAATTCCTCGAGAGAGCACCAAAGGAGCAGAGAAGCGATGTACCAACATGGGACGATGTAGTGAATACGTATATCGCAAAACTGTACGCGAGACCATACCATGGTTAAGACCGTCTTAGTCACTGGCGGAGCAGGGTTCATAGGTAGCCATCTAGTCGATAGGCTCATTAGAGAGGGTTACGAGGTTAGAGTCATAGATAATTTTAGCACGGGAA
>NZ_JBMFLX010000222.1:0-1018 GCF_049970975.1 Infirmifilum sp.
GAGGTCTTCCTCTTGAACAAGGCCGAGTACGTCATACCTAACAGTCTATCCTTACGTGAGAAAGCCTTGGAGTGGGGGGTGAAAAGCGAGAAAGTCACTGAGCCCGCCTATAATGGCGTCGACACGGATTTCTTCAAGCCTCTAAAAGTCCAGAGGCCTAGCGAATTCACTGTGGGCTATGCTGGACGTTTGTCTCCCGAGAAAAGATTCGATGCTCTCGTACGAATAGCCGGCGAACTCAAGGATATAAGATTTCTAATCACCGGGCCAAGACCACCAGAAGCGTCCTTGCCCCCAAACGTGGAATACATTGGCAGACTCCCCTTCAACAGAATGCCCTATTTCTATAACATGATAGACCTTCTAGCCCTTCCGAGCGCTACAGAGAGCTTTCCAAGCGTTATCCTAGAGGCCTATGCTACAGCAAAACCTGTTCTAGCCACGCCTGAGGCTTTCCCACGCGAGTTAGAGGTATACGGCTCTGTAGCACCCCTAGAGAGATTTGCAGAAGAAATCCAGGAGCTCAGAAAAGCAGACCTTCACGAGATAGGCAGAAAAGCTAGAGAATACGTGGCGGAAAAATTCACATGGAAAGCATTCGCAGACACAGTTCTAAAGTACCTTAATATGGCTGCCTCGTATAGTTAATATTAGAGAGACATAGGAACCCTGTTCCCGGGATCCTAAATGAATGCAAGTATATCAATAGTCGTTCCAACCTATGCTCGTATAGAGAGCAAAAAACGTCTGTTTAAAAGTATACTTGACCAGGACATTTCACCTTGCGAAGTCATAGTTGTCGAGAAGGAGTTCAACTGGAACATCATAGCTGAAATGTATATTAAGCCCTACGCGGAGACCCTTCGGTGAGGTTCATGGCCTCCGTCGTGGTGGTTCACTACTCCTTCCACGTAGCTGGAGGGGGAGAGAAACTCGCGGGCTCTCTCGTCAAAGCGCTGCGCGAGAGCGGATTTGATGCCGAGCTCGTCACGTCTAAGCTCGACTCGAGGGTCTACGC